>NZ_JASISN010000017.1:0-63488 GCF_030063085.1 Planococcus sp. S3-L1
CATTTCCTCAGTGGCTGACAAACGGAATAACATCCCACGGAAGTCGCTGGATTATCGCACACCCTTGGAGGCATTTTTGAGTCACCTAAATGGAATGGGTCTGTCTAGCTTAAATTGACAAACGGATAGTCTAAAAACTTAGCTAAATAAATTTCGTTATGGGGTTTGTTGTTTATTATCATGGATTTTTGTCGAATGCCTTCAGATTTAAAACCAGCTTTTTCATATAAGTTACGGGCCGATTCATTTTCTTCGACGACCGTCACTTCTAGCCGGCTAATGCCTTTTTCTTTAGACCATTCTTCAGCTTTTTTAAGCAAGGATTTAGCGATTCCTTTCCCTTGTGCATCTTTTTGTAGACCAAGATCGATGAAGGCGCGGTGTGCAGCACGTTTTGCGTCATTGCCCACAATCATCAAATAGCCCACATGCTGTCCATTGAGAATGGCAATGATAATAGTCGAATAGCCACTTTGTTTCCACTCGATAATTTGTTTGCGAACTTTTTGTGTGGATTGTGTACGTTCGTCTTTAGCGTAGAGCATGAAATCAGATTCAGATTCTACAACTTTTTGTAGAGCGGCAAGAGACCGCGCATCCCCATGCTCTGCTGTTCGAATCAATAGAATATCCTGATCTTCATCATCGTCTGTGCCTGTTCCATTTGTAGAGTCGATTCTTTCAAAGACGACAAAGCGATCTGGCTCGACGTCGCTAACAAAATAACCAGCATCTGCCCATGCATGAAAATGTTTAGCTGGTGCTTTTACTTTTTTCCACCAGCTTTTATTCAAGTAGGCGGCATTAGGTAAATTCTGTCCCATAATTTGCTCGATTTCAGAAAATGTTAATCGTATTGAAGAATTTGTCACTCCGGAAAAATAATTAGCCAGAGGAATGTATTTCTTTTCCAGTAAAATAGTCACAGGCATCTCTTCCTTCCACCTAACTTTAGATTAGTTAGTCATATTATACCATTGGCATATGCTAAAGTACATAATAAATTTTAAAAATACTGATAATTCTATAAACTTAATGGTTTGTTAGTTGTATTTACTATTTATAAAGTCTAATTTTTTCAATTGCTGTTAATATGATAGAATAAAAACAGAAACTAAGTATTTCAGGAGGCTACTATTCATGTCAAACGTTTTAGTATTAGGTCATAAAAATCCGGACACAGATTCAATTTGTTCGGCTATTTCATATGCGTATTTAAAAAATGAAATGGGCATGCTTGCTGAACCAGTTCGTTTAGGTGAAGTAAACAACGAAACTTTATTTGCTTTAAACACTTTTAAGTTTGATGAGCCAAGATTGGTGACACAAGTTGCGAAGGAAGCTACACAAGTAATTTTAGTGGATCACAACGAACGTCAGCAAAGTGCTGATGATATCGGAGATGTTCAAGTGATCGAAGTGGTGGACCATCACCGCATCGCCAATTTTGAAACGATGGATCCTCTTTATTTCCGTGCAGAGCCAGTTGGTTGTACAACTACCATCATCTTAAAACTATTTAAAGAAAATAATGTGGAAGTCCCTTCTAATATAGCAGGTTTGATGCTATCCGCCATTATTTCGGACTCGCTTCTTTTTAAATCGCCGACTTGTACTGAGCAAGACGTCAAGGCTGCTGCAGAACTCGCAGAAATTGCTGGCGTCGATGCACAAAGCTATGGTCTGGATTTATTGAAAGCTGGAGCTGATTTGAGCAATAAAACGTTAGAAGACTTAATCTCATTGGATTCAAAAGAATTCGAAGCAGGCGACCACCGTTTTGAAGTTGCTCAAGTTAACGCAATTGATGTAGAAGAAGTTATGGTTCGCCAAAAAGAACTAGAAGTATTAATGACAAATGCTATTCTAACAAAAAAATTAAATTTATTCATGTTTGTTGTCACGGATATCCTTAATAATAATTCAGTGGCTATCGTGCTTGGTAAAAGAGCAGACATCATCGAAAGTGCATTTAAGTCAAGTGTGGTTGATCACCGTGTCTTATTACCGGGCGTTGTGTCACGCAAAAAGCAAATTGTTCCTGTAATTACAGAAGCGTTAAGCTGATTCCCTTATGGGGATCAGTTTTTTAGTTGAGCTAGAATTGAGAATCTCTTCAGCTACTTTCCTTGTTCTCTATGTGGCTGAAAAGATACCACTTCGCCACCGCGCCTTATGCCCGTCAGGTTTAGTACGATCGCTTGCGCTTTTCTTTGTCACAGGCAAAAAAATTGAGTGCTGTTGTTTTCGTTGCTATAGTTAATGTCGAGGTGAACGATATGAAAATTGAAGTTTGGTCAGATTATGTGTGCCCATTCTGTTATATAGGCAAGAGGACTTTAGAGAAAGCGCTGGTTCAATCGGGTTTTGAAAGTCAGGCGGAAGTTACGTTTAAGGCTTATCAATTGAATCCAGATGCGCCAATCAATTCCACTACTCCAACTTATGAAAGTTTAGCGAAAAAATATGGACAGACTATAGAACAAGCGAAAGAAATGACTGAAGGCGTGGCGCAGCATGCCCGCTCTGTTGGTTTGGAATACAATTTTGATAATATGGTAGAAGCGAACACGTTAGCTGCTCATCGTTTAGTGAAATGGGCTGAAACACAAGGGAAAGATGCAGAGCTGACTGAACAGCTAATGCATCATTATTTTGTGGAAGCAAAAAATGTCAGCAATTATGAGGTTTTATTGACACTCGCAGAAACGATTGATTTGCCGCGTGAAGAAGCAGAAAAAGTGTTGGAATCGGACCAGTTTATGGGACAGGTCCAGTTGGACATTGCAGAAGCTGGTCAAATCGGCGTGCAAGGCGTACCATTTTTTGTGGTCAATCGTAAGTATGCCATTTCCGGAGCCCAGCCAGTAGAAGCTTTTGTGGAAGCGTTAGAGCAAATTGCTGAAGAAGAAGGAATTCGTCCTAAATTAAAACCGCTTGGTAAGAAAACCAGCTATTGCACAGGAGATTCGTGTGATGGCTTATAAAATACCTGAGCAGAGTAATTGACTTTTACTCTGTTTTTTTATTAAAATTAATGAGATTTTCAAATCGATAGTACTAGTTTTTATATGATGACAAGAGGAGTTTTAAACTAATGACAAACGTTTTAGTAGTAAAAGCAAATAATCGCCCATCATCTGAAGGGGTATCGAGCAAAATGTATGAAGTGTTTATGGATTCGATCGGCACAGATACAGAACTTGATATCAATACGTTCGACGTTTTCAAAGAAGATATGCCGTATTTCGGCCAGGACTTTTTTGATGCAATGCAAAAATCAGCAAAGGCCGAAGAAATGACTGAGCTAGAACAGCGCATTTTGACAGCGGCTAACAAAGCAATGGATGCATTTATGGAAGCTGATGTGGTTGTTTTTGCATTCCCATTATGGAATAAAACAATTCCTGCGCCATTGCAGACGTTCATCGACTACGTTTACCGTGCAGGTGTGACATTCAAATATACGGCTGAAGGCCCAGTCGGTCTTGTGCCTAATAAGAAAGTCATTATCTTGAACGCACGTGGAGGAGTTTATTCAACACCAGAAATGGCCCCAGCTGAAATGAGTGTCAACTACATTCGGTTGATTATGGACTTCTTCGGAATCACTGACATTGAAGAAGTGATCATTGAGGGACACAATATGTACCCTGATCGCGCGGAAGAAATCAAAGCTGAGGGAATGCAGCGTGTAGAACAAGTTGCCAATTCATTAGTTAAAGTAAATGCATAATATAAAGTGATAAAGACGACCTTAACGGGTCGTATTTTTTAATTTAGACAGTAAATCCAGCGAATTGGACAGTAAAGGAGATGAAATGGACAGTATTTCTGAAATCTGGACAGTATTCGAGCTCTTTCCGACAGTATATCCAAATAATTGGAGAATGATGCTTTTCGAATAGCTAAGCTGATTAAGAATTTGTAATAGGGGTAGACATCTATAAAAAGCTTTCTAAGGAGGAATGACGCAAGTGCAGAGTAATGGCGAGAGTCGAGTTCCGGAAGAGCAAAAGTCTTATTGGAGAGAATACAAAGATATTCCAAACTACCCCGCTTTGCAAGAAAATGAGTCTACAGATATAGCGGTTGTAGGGGGAGGAATGGTGGGGATCATTAGTGCTTATTTGCTGGCAAAAGCTGGTAGAAAAGTGACATTGATTGAAGCTGGGAAATTAGTCGATGGCGTAACAGGGCGTACGACGGCGAAAATAACAGCGCAGCATGGCCTGTATTATGATTCGTTGATTAACATAGTCGGACAAGAACAAGCAAAACTCTATTATCAGGCGAACATGGAAGGGTTGAAATTTATAGAAGGAACTGCCCATGAACTTGATATCGATTGTGATTTTTCTCATCACAATGCGTTTGTTTATGCGCATACAGCTACAGGTGCAAAACTGATTGAAAAAGAAGCGGAAGCCTATCGGCAACTAGGCATTGACGGCGAATTGGCAAAAGAAGAGGCGGAGTTGCCGTTTCCTATTACAGAAGCGGTAGTCATGCGCAATCAAGCACAGTTTCATCCAGTAAAATTTTTGGCAGGCCTGGTGAAAGAAATTGAGCGACTAGGCGGGAAAATTTACGAACAGACACGTGCAATAAAAATTTTGAGCAAAAACGATCCGGTCATTCAAACTGAAAATCTTTCACATTTATCATGCAATAAAGTGATTGTTGCTAGCCATTACCCATTCAATGATTTTGACGGTTTGTATTTTTCGCGTTTATCCGTCAATCGTTCGTATGCCATTGCAGCTAAAGTAAGCGGCAATGTTCCAAATGATATGTACATTAGCGGAGATTTGCCTTCGCGTTCTCTGCGTTATGCAATAGATGAAAATGGCGAAAAACTATTGCTAATTGGTGGCGATGGCCATACGACAGGTAAAAGCTCAAGTCAGACGATGGAGCATTATCATAATCTTGAGAAGTTTGGCGACGAGCATTTCGGAATTCAAGAGATTCCGTATCGCTGGTCGTCTCAAGATATGACGACGCTCGACAAAATCCCTTACATCGGAACAATTACTGCGGGCTATGACAATATTCTAGTAGCGACTGGTTTTCATAAGTGGGGCATGTCGAACGGCGCATTAGCAGGTATGATGCTGTCAGATCAAGTGCTCGGTATCGAAAATCGGTATGCTGCTTTGTTTAATCCAACCCGCACAAAAGTCAAAACAGAAGACGCCAAGAATTTTGCGAAAGATAACGCATCCGTTGCTAAGGCATTGGTTACAGGTAAGCTGAAAAGACCATCAAGAAAAGTTGAAGACTTAGGCAAAGACGAAGGGGCATTAGTGAAAGTCGGCAAGAAAAAAGCAGGCGGTTACCGGGACGAATTCGGTCAAGTCCATCTCGTCGATACCGCATGTACCCACATGGGATGTGATGTTGCTTGGAATGACGCCGAGCGTTCTTGGGACTGCCCATGTCACGGTTCGCGGTTCTCCTATACCGGAGACGTACTAAACGGACCCGCGGTTAAACCATTGAAAAAGATCGAAGAAGTATAGAAAAGCGCAAGCGCCCGTGTAGCACCGACAGGCATAAGACAGACTGGCAGAGCGGCGCATTTTGCCGCACAGCCGGGATGACTTATGACCCGAGGTGTTGGGCGCAGGAGTCTGGACAAAAAAAGCGCAAGCGCCCGTGTAGCACCAATACGTAAAAAGCAGTGAGAGGAAAAATCCTCTCACTGCTTTTTACTGGGCTTTTTAAGCGGGAGTGCCTTGTAATTCCAGTGTGATTTTGATGTCTTCACCGACCATCACGCCACCTGCTTCAAGCGCCTGGTTCCACGTTAGACCGAAGTCTTGACGATTTATTTTTCCGGCTACGGTAAATGCTACTATTTCGTTGCCCCATAAGTTGGTACCTTTGCCGCCGTACGCTACTTTGAAAGTAGTTGGTCGTGTGATGTTTTTCATGGTGAAGTCACCAGTTAATTCATAATTGTTGTCTTTTTTTACAATGTCATTAGCGGTAAATGTGATGTATGGAAATTGCTCAGCGTTGAAAAAGTCAGCGGAAAGAAGATGTTGGTCGCGGTCTGAGTTATTGGTGTTGATGCTGGTGACATCGATTTTAAAGTCGATTGATGCACCCTGCAAATTTTCTTCATTGGCTTCAACGTTTGCTTCATAAGAAGTGAAAGAACCTTTTATATTCGAGATCATCATGTGTTTTACAGAAAAGCTAATTTCTGAATGTGTTGCGTCGATCGTCCACTTTTTCAAATCAACTACCTCCTGGTCCGACTTACAACCCTAAATATAGCCTCATCAAATTTCAAAGTCAATCGTTTTTGATGAACAAGTCTCAGATTCGAGAGAATGTTTAATTGGACTTTTGACCTGAACTTTGTTATATTGCTTGTCAAATCAGGCTGAAAATTAGATACTAGTAGAAGCTATAAGTTTAGAAGGGATTTGCTTTAGATGACGAAAGAACAATGGTTGGTAGATTTGCGTGTTTTTTTAGCAGATGATCACGTTAAAATGGATGAACCGCTACACCTTCATACATTAACTAAAATGGGTGGGCCAGCTGATATCTTTGTGGCACCAACGACTGAAGATGAAACTGCATTTACAGTGAAATACGCATATACAAACAATATCCCTTTATTACTTCTTGGAAATGGATCGAATATGGTCGTTCGAGATGGAGGGTTTCGTGGCATCGTTCTAACTTTAAAGAGTTTACAAACGATCCATATAGAAGGTACGAAAGTTTATGCTCAAGGTGGAGCAAATATTAAACAGGTATCAAAAACCGCTGCAGCAAAACAACTGACAGGATTTGAATTTGCTTGTGGAATCCCAGGTTCTATCGGTGGAGCCATGGCGATGAATGCCGGTGCTTATGGCGGAGAAATTAAAGATATTATCGTTCAAGCAACAGTTCTTTCGAAAGAAGGAGAAAAACGGGTGTTGTCTAAGGACGATTTAGGTCTTGGTTATCGAAAGAGCATTATTACAAAAGAAGGATTTTACGTGTTGTCTGCTGAGTTTGAATTAGAGGTGGGTAAACAAACGGTTATTGATGCCAAAATGAGTGAATTGACGTATCAGCGTGAAACGAAACAACCGTTGGAATTTCCTTCCGCAGGCAGTGTCTTTAAACGACCGCCTGGTAATTTTGCAGGAAAGTTAATTCAAGATAGCGGCTTGCAAGGACGAGGGTTTGGCGGTGCGGAAGTTTCTACTAAACATGCAGGGTTTATTGTTAATAAAGACAATGCCTCAGCCAACGATTATATCCAGACAATTGAGATGGTTAAAGCAACTGTTATGGAAAAATTCGGTATTGATTTAGAACTTGAAGTGAAGATTGTAGGAGAAGATCGAACTTGATTTGTCGGATGTCCCTTAAAAGGGGCATTTTTTTTAGGTGTAAAATACAAGAAAGACTTCGCAGCCTCTTTAGAGTGGGTAACTGAGCGCAGGATTTTTTAGAAAAAAGGTATTTTTCCTTCGCTAGTCGAATGAAGTACGATAAGAAAGAGGAGGAAAGTTAATGGAGAAAAAAGTGAAAAAAAAGACGTGGCTTAAATGGCTTTTAGGTGTTCTGGGTGTTCTTGTCACAGTGGCGGTAGCAGCACTCATATTTGTAAGCGTTTACATAACCAAGTCTAAGCCTGTTATTGAAGGACAAGTGGCAGTAGCTATATTGGATACCGATGCAACAGTTACACGCGATGAAATTGGAGTTCCTCATATACAGGCAGACACAGACGCAGATCTTTACCGGGCGCAAGGGTATGTGCAGGCGCAGGACCGGATGTTCCAAATGGATTTATCGCGCAGACAAGCGAGTGGGCAATTGGCAGAAGTAATCGGAGCAGATGCAGTCGATACTGATAAGTTTTTCCGAACTTTTAGTTTGCGAGATGCTGCTGAAAAATCTTGGGAAGGCTACGATGCAGAAGCTAAGCAAGTACTAGAATGGTATACAGAAGGCGTCAATGCTTATATGGAAGAGGCAAAAGAAAATGGTGATTTGAGTTTTGAATTTGCGCTTCTCGGTTATGAACCTACCGAGTGGACAACAGTAGATTCGCTGACAATCGGCAAATTCATGGCTTATGATCTTGGAGGACATTGGAACACACTTGCTGTTCGCCACTGGGCATTGAACGAATTTCCAGAAGACAAAGCGCGCGAGTTATTTATCCAATACCCTGAAAACGCACCGGCAATTTTGGCGGCAAATAAACAACAGTCAGTCAAAGTAGCAGGTGAATTCGACACTTCTGTGATTCCACCTGAATTTAACGGCAGCAACAACTGGGTGGTGTCAGGTGACAAAACAGCGAGTGGTAAACCTTTGCTCGCAGATGATCCGCATCTTGGTCTTAGTACTCCGTCTATTTGGTACCAGATGCATTTAGAATCACCTAAACAAAATGTAAGTGGAGTTATTTTTGCTGGTATTCCTGGAATTATTCTTGGTCACAATGAAGAAATTGCTTGGGGTGTTACTAATGTTGGACCGGATGTTCAGGACCTTTATATCGAAACACCCAATCCTGAAGATCCGACACAGTTTCGTTATGAAGGAGCATGGGAACAAGCAGAAGTAAGGAAAGAGCCCATCAAGGTGAAAGACGGAGAAACGGAAGACTTTGAAGTGTTGGTGACAAGGCATGGTCCTGTTGTTTCGAATATACTGTACGACAAAGAACAGGCAGGAGCGGTCTTTTCCATGCAGTGGACAGCTCTTGAGCCGACACTTGAATTACAAGCAGTACTAAATTTCAATAAAGCATCCAATTGGGAAGAATTCGAACTGGCGCTAGAAGATTTTCAAGCACCTGCGCAAAACTTTGTCTTCGCTTCCACAGATGGAACAATCGCCTATAAAGCAAATGGTCGGATTCCTATCCGAAAATCAGGAGATGGACAATTACCAGTTCCGGGAGATTCAGCTGACTACGGCTGGGAAGGCTATATACCTTTTGATGAGCTGCCACGATCGGTCAATCCAGAAGAAGGGTTTATTGCGACAGCGAATAATGAAGTGATTGACAATGCTTATCCTTATCACATTACTGATTTCTGGGCGCAACCGTATCGTTATGAACGGATTGCGGAGGTGCTAGAAGCATCAGATGAATTGACAGCGCAGGATATGATGGATTTGCAGATGGATCAGAAGAATTTATACGCCGCTGAATTTTTAGTGGATATGATTGCTACGGTACGTAGTAAAACGGATGACTACGATGAAGTATTGACAATGCTCGAAGAGTGGGACCAAGTTGATAGTAAAGAACAGGCTGCGCCTTTAGTGTTCCATAAATGGATTAAGCAATTACCGGAGACTTTGCTTGCCGAAGAGTTTCCGAAAGACGTTTTTAAAATGTTGGATGGAAAAAATCACATCACGGATGAAATGATGCGCAATGCATTTGCTGGGAAAGAAGGCGTTTGGGTAACGGAATACGGTGGTGTGGAAAAATGGCTTGTGGATTCACTAGAGACAGCGGTTACTGAAATTGAAGGTGAACAAGGGACGGACTTGGCTGAGTGGAACTGGGGAGAGCAACATCAATTAACTTTCCCACATCCACTAGCAAGTGCATCTCCAATTTTCGCTGAATTTCTTAATCCAGATCCCGTGCCAATTGGAGGTTCTAACATTACCGTGCAAGCTGCGGCATCTACGCCAGAAGGTAATGTTGATCACGGAGCATCGTGGCGTTTTGTAGCAGATCTTGCGGATTTATCGAGCGCTTATCATATTGTGGGTCCTGGACTGAGTGGGCATTTGAAATCGGATTACTTCCATAACCAAGTGGACGATTGGGCTGAAGGGGATTTCCACGAAACCGAAATCATCGATGACGTGGAAGGATCGATATTAATATTAAAAGCTGAATAAGTTATACTGGAAGAAAACAGATGCGAGGCGGTTGAAATGAAAAGAATACTGGCGGTAGGGCTTGGCGGAATGATCGGATCGCTTTTGCGTGCAAGCATATACATGGCGGTCGCAGAAGGATTGGGTCTTTGGCTTGTCAATATAGCGGGTAGCTTTTTAATTGGACTAGCGGCTGTTCGATTAACTCGGAAATCGGCAGAGCTGAGGTTATTGATATCAACCGGGTTGTTAGGGTCGTTTACGACGTTTTCAGCATTTTCAGCTGACTGGTTCCACCAGCTAGAGTCGTCTATCTGGTGGGGCTTGGTTTTTGCTATGACGATGACAGTTGCGTGCATTGCAGCAGCAGGAGCAGGTCTGTGGACTGGTCGAAAAGGAGTACCGTCATGATCGGTATCGCAATTGGTGGATTTTTAGGAGCAATCACGCGTTACGTATTTTACTTATTGGTTGAAAGTCGATTATGGCAGCCAAAAGTCGCAACTTGGCTAGTTAACAGTATTGGTTCATTGGTACTTGGTCTATTTATAGGCAGCGGCAATTTGTCGGTTTTTTGGATTACTGGATTTCTTGGAGCTTTTACAACGTTTTCAACGATGGCTTTGGATGTTGTAAAAGATTTAGAGGGCGGCAAATGGTTAACAGGCGGCGGCTACGTTTTACTCACTGTAGTCAGTGGAGTTGTGCTGTTTAGCTTAGGCTATGGTTACATGCTTTAAAAGATCCCTTTGCGAAAATCGCAAAGGGATCTTTTATTAAGTAGCTAAATTTATTTGACGATAATAACGGGTGCCTCAACGCGTTTAGCCACTTTATGGCTGACGCTGCCAAGTACCATTTCTTGCAATGTGTTTAATCCGCGGCTGCCGATCAAGACGACATCGTAACCAGTCTCATTAGCATGTTTGACAATGGTTGGTCCAGGAACACCGTGAAGCGTCTTCGTTTCAAAGTTAATACCAGCAGACCGGAAGATTTCTTCGAGTGGTACTAGATGCTTACGACGTTCCAAATGAACTTCGTCGCTGCTTTGGCCATGAAGAATTTCTGTCCGTGCTTTTTCATAATCGATGACATAAAGCAAAGTGACAAAAGCCTGTGGATTAGTTTTGGCCATTCTGACGGCTTCATGAGCAGCT
The DNA here is from genome assembly GCF_030063085.1 of Planococcus sp. S3-L1. Lineage (NCBI taxonomy): Bacteria > Bacillati > Bacillota > Bacilli > Caryophanales > Caryophanaceae > Planococcus > Planococcus sp. S3-L1. Next base: position 11,037 of record NZ_JASISN010000017.1, read on the forward strand.
CGTTTTGAATGATCCGAGCCATCTGCTGCCACTAAAATTTTCTCATACATAAAGCATTCTCCTTATGATGTGCCTTTACTTGCAGTACTGAAGGTTGCTAGTTTGTCTACAAGCTTTTGACTTGAAGTATTTAACCCGACAATCTCAACAGACTGTCCTTGTGCTTGCAGTTTGTTCATGACCCGGTCGATTGCTCCAACGCCTGAGTCGTCCCATACCGTTGCATCCGAAAAGTCCAATACAACTTGTTCAGAAGCTTCAACTTTGTCGAATGCAGAAACAAAATCTTGTGAAGAAGCGAAAAATAATTGTCCATGTATGGTATATCTATTCGACACATTGGATTCTAATCCTTCTTTACGCACTTCGACCTTAGAAATTTTAGCGGCAAACAACATAGCGCTTAAAATAACACCGGCAAATACACCTTTTGATAAATCATGTGTATAAACAACAACTACAACTGTTAACAACATAACGATCGCATCAGCTTTTGGAGCTGTCGCTAAATACTTGAACGAACTCCAGTCAAAAGTACCGATGCAAACCATTACCATAATGCCAGCTAGAACAGGCATTGGAATTTGGACAACCCAATTGCCCAAAACGATAATGAGGAACATTAGGAAGGCCCCAGCAACAAAGCTTGACAATCGTCCACGTCCTCCAGACTGAACGTTAATGCCTGATTGTCCGATCATCGCACAACCTGCCATTCCACCGAAAAAGCCAGTAATAATGTTTGCAATGCCTTGTCCCCGCGCTTCTTGGTTTTTATCGGATCCAGTTTCTGTTGCATCATCAATAATCGACGCAGTTAATAAAGACTCGAGCAAACCGATAACGGAAAGTGCTAAGGCAGTTGGGAAAATAATTTGTAAAGTTTCGAAATTAAATGGTACGCTCGGGATAAAGAAGCTTGGCAATGTTTGTGAAATGGTACCAAGACTACCGACATTTTGCATATCGATTCCACTGTATATAACAACACCTGTCAAGACAAGAATTGCAATCAAAGGTGCTGGAATAGCTGTGAAAAAACGAGGCAAAATATAAACAATCGCCAACGTAACGCCAACAAAAACGTAAGTCAACGCATTAATGCCGAAAATAAACGGTACTTGTGCCATGAAAATCAAAATTGCTAACGAGTTGACAAAACCAATCATGACAGCCCGTGGGATAAATTTCATAAAACGGGCAACTTTTAAAAGACCAAAAATTAACTGCAACACACCCGTTAGCACGGTGGCGGCTAGTAAATAGTCCAGACCATGATCACGAACTAGCAAGACCATAGCGAGTGCCATAGCTCCCGTTGCTGCCGAAATCATACCTGGCCGTCCACCGACAAAAGCGATGATGACGGAAATTGAAAACGAAGCGTATAAACCAACCATCGGATCGACACCCGCGATGATTGAGAAAGCAATCGCTTCCGGAATAAGTGCAAGTGCGACAACAATTCCGGCCAAAACGTCTCCGCGGATATTGCCGAACCATTGTTCTTTATAAGATAGTGTATTCAAAAATGTTCACTTCCTTCTATTATAATTTTCCTTGATCCAGGCTGTTGAAAATCAACTGTTTCTATTAAAAGTCTTAGTGGGTTGACTTCATACCTCATCTTTTTTATGAAAACTAATGAGAAATCACTCATTGTCTAACAGCTTTAGAACGGGTAGCAACGTATTAGTTAGTGAATTTGTTCACTAACAGGCTATAAAACTGTATCACCTTTTTTTTAGTATGTAAATACAATTCATTCAAATGGACGTTTGACTGTCGCTGCTAGAGCGAATATACTGAAAGAAACAATCAAACATTTATTTGAATGAAAGAGGTGCCGTATGAAAGAATTGTGTGAAGTGACGAAGGTCCATCCAGAAGTTGTTGATCGTGTACAAGAAAGTATGACCGACCTGAGCGATGTAGCGAACTTATTTAAAGCGCTGGCGGATGAAACAAGACTGAGTATCGCATACGCCTTAACAATAGAAGAGGAAATGTGCGTCTGTGATATTGCAGCGGTCATTGGGTCCTCTACAGCAACAGCTTCCCATCATTTGCGTTACTTAAGAGAAAGAGCATTGGCGAAATCTGAGCGCAAAGGAAAACAAATTTACTATTCCTTGTCTGATGATCATGTTCGTCAATTGGTGACAATTGCTCACGAACACACGAAAGAAGGTGTGGAGATTGGTTAAAACCTATCGTTTGGAAAATTTATCGTGTACTAGCTGTGCAGCTAAATTTGAAAAAAACGTCTTGAATTTGCCTGAAATCAAAAATGTTAATTTGAATTTTGGTGCGTCTAAACTAACGATTGATGGGAATGTAACGATCGAAGCGCTTGAAAAAGCAGGTGCTTTCGATCATATCCGTGTCTATCCTGAAAAACAAAAGATCAAGCATGTTCCTTTCTACCAACGACGCCAGACGATAGAGACCGTTCTATCACTACTGCTATTGATCGCTGGAATTATCGTATCGTTTCAACTAGACGAAACGCATCCTTGGTCGATTGCGTTATTTGCGGGTTCTATGGCAATAGGTGGTTATCATATGTTTTGGACTGGGCTGAAAAATCTCAGTGGCTTCCAGTTCGATATGAAAACCTTAATGACGATTGCAATCATTGGTGCCGTCATTATTGGCGAATGGCGTGAAGGTGCTGTAGTGGTCTTTTTGTTCGCTGTCAGTGAAGCGTTAGAATCGTTCTCTATGAACAAAGCCCGTCAGTCGATTCGCAGCTTAATGGATTTAGCGCCAGCGCGTGCATTCATTCAACGCGGCGGCGAACTGATGGAGTTGGATACAGAAGATATTCGCATAGGAGACGTGCTAATTGTTAAACCGGGACAAAAGATCGCCATGGATGGAACTGTTCTACGCGGACAATCCGCCGTTAATCAGGCAGCGATTACAGGAGAGTCAATTCCTGCAGTCAAAACAGTCGGAGATGAAGTTTTTGCAGGCACGATGAATGAAGAAGGAGCACTTGAAGTCACGGTTACAAAACGTGTCGAAGATACTACCATCGCCAAAATCATTCATCTTGTCGAAGAAGCACAAGCTGAAAAAGCACCGACTCAGAAATTTATCGATCAGTTTGCAAAGTACTACACACCAGCAGTCATTGTCATCGCTTTTTTAGTCGCATTAGTTCCAGGATTTCTAACGGGTAACTGGGAAATTTGGGTGTATCAAGGATTAGCCGTACTTGTAGTAGGATGTCCGTGCGCATTGGTTGTCTCTACGCCCGTTGCGATAGTGACAGCTATCGGCAATGCTGCACGCCAAGGAGTACTCATTAAAGGCGGTATTCATTTAGAGGAAACCGGACGGATCAATGCCGTTGCTTTTGACAAAACGGGAACGTTAACGAAAGGATATCCTGAAGTGACGGATGTTTTAGTGCAAGACGCAATTGAACGACAAGAGTTGTTGAATCTTGCAGCATCCGTAGAAGCAATGTCGCAGCATCCCTTAGCTAGAGCTATCACAAAACAAGCAGCAAGCACATATCCTTCTGAAAACTTCAATTCCGTTACAGGTAAAGGTGCATATGCCACTGTTAATGAAACAGTTCTTTACGTCGGTAGTTTAAATTGGGCTGAAGAAAAAGGCTTACGTATTCCTGAAAAAGCGCGTAAACTGCAAGAGAGTGGAAAATCTGTGACAGCTGTATTTTCAGAAACGGTATTGCTCGGCATTATCGCGGTAGCCGACGCTATTCGTACAGAAAGCCCTTCGATTATCGAAAAACTAAAAGGAATGGGCATCAACCAAATTATCATGTTGACTGGAGATCATCCAGCAACAGCAACAGCCATTGCAGCAGAAATCGGCGTCACAGATGTCCGAGCAGGATTAATGCCAGAAGATAAATTATCAGCAATTAAAGAACTGCAAAAACAGTATAGGCGAGTAGCAATGGTCGGAGATGGCATTAACGATGCACCGGCTTTAGCGGCTTCAAGTATTGGTATTGCAATGGGCGGAGCAGGAACAGATGCCGCACTTGAAACAGCGGACATCGCATTGATGGCGGACGATTTGGAAAAACTTCCTTACACGATTCGACTCAGCCGAAAGACATTGCGTATAATAAAAGAAAACATCGTCTTTGCGTTAGGACTCAAGATTATTGCATTGCTGTTAATTATTCCAGGCTGGTTAACTTTATGGATTGCTATTTTTGCAGACATGGGTGCCACGCTATTGGTTATTTTGAATGCGTTACGTCTTGTGAAAGTTCAGAAGTGAGGTACGTTTGGAGGTTTTGTATTGAAGTTAACTGAGTGGACAATGGAAGAGCAGGAACAGCTAATTCATTTTATGACAACAAATTCGTGGCCTTTTCATGGTCATGAACATCCAGTCCGAGCTTTGATTGAGAAAACAATTGAAGAAGGCGGTTATAAGTCAGATCAAGTAACGACGTTTTGGATTGAAGACGAAGAAAACCAACAAGTCGGCTTAGTGAAAATATTTGATTTGCAAGACGATATTCCCCTTTTTGATTTGCGAATTGCGGATCCTTATCGTAACAAGGGCTATGGTCCAAAAGCATTAAAAATGATTGCAGATTTTGTTTTTTCATTATCAGAAAAGAAAATTCGTCTAGAAGGTAATACGCGCCATGATAATTTTGCGATGCGTAAAGCTTTTGAACGAACAGGCTTTGTCAAAGAAGCTCATTTGCGGCAAGCGTGGTTTTCTCCACGGGAAAACCGCTATTACGATGCAGTGACTTATGGCATGACCCGTGAAGACTGGCAGGCAGGAATTACCACGCCGGTCTTGTGGGACGATACCGTAATCGAGACGCAAGAATCACCTTTCAATCCGGTTCTACTCGATTTTCCCGACGAGTTTGAGTCGGAGCGATTGCTCATACGGGCACCTAGAAGAGAAGATGCACAAGCTAGTTACGAAGCTGTTATGCATTCTCTAGAAGCATTCCGACCTTGGCTGCCATTTGCGCAACAAAAGCCCGACCTGGCACAAACCGAAGCGACGTTAATTGAAGCTGCCGCAGATTTTAAATTGCGTAAAGATTTGCGATTGCATTTTTTCTTGAAGGAAACTGGGCAATTTATTGGTTCTACGGGACTTCACCGGATTGACTGGGAAGTGCGGAAATTTGAAATTGGCTATTGGGTCGATAGCCGTTTTGAGGGGAAAGGGTTTGTTACAGAGGCAGTAGAGCGCATTACGCGATTTGCTTTTGAGGAACTGGGCGCTAATCGTGTCGAAATTCGCTGTGATCCTGACAATGTTCGCAGCCGTGCAGTAGCACACCGGTTAAATTTCGAATTAGAAGGCATTTTGCGCAACGATACGATTTCCCGTGTAGGAAACAAACTTCGCGATACGTGTGTTTATGCTAAAATCCACCAATAAGCTTTAAAAAAGCAGGTAAGGAGAATGTTCTCTCCTCCTGCTTTTGCTATTAGACGAATAAACAAAAAAGAGTTGCCACCAAAAGTCAGGTAAGATGACTTTTGAGACAACTCTTTTGTTTGTGATAAATAAGGCAGTTATAAGCCCTTTCGTCCGGTAATTAAGTTGATAACTAGAATAATTGCAGCAATAACTAAAAGAATGTGTATGAGTCCGCCACCAACTTGCATTAAGAATCCGATAAGCCATACTACAATAATAACTGCAAGAATAATCCAAAGAATACGTGCCATTTTTTTCACCTAACCTTTCTACTTAAATATTTATTATACTAAGTACTTACCCCTAAGATAATTGCCTTAAACCTTTCTGAAAAATGAATTGTTTTACGGTGAACTCAGTCCAGTTGTTTCAATGATGGCGGTATAGTAAACTGAACATAGCTACGTGAGGGAGGAAAGAATTTTGCCTACTCCAAGTATGGAAGACCACATTGAAATCATTTATTCTTTAATTGAGCAAAAAGGCTATGCGCGTGTATCGGATATCGCGGAGGCCTTATCCGTGTTACCTTCATCTGTAACTAAGATGGTACAGAAGCTGGATAAAGATGGCTACTTGATATACGAACGCTATAGAGGCCTTGTGTTAACGCCTAGAGGCCAGAAACTTGGCAAACGGTTATTGGAACGACATGGCTTGCTCGAGCAATTTCTCCAATTGATCGGTGTAGATGAAGAACGAATCTATGAAGATGTTGAAGGCATTGAACACCACTTGAGCTGGAATTCAATCGATCGGATTACCGATTTGGTCCAACTACTTGAAGAAAGCCCGGATTTTAGGGACAAACTGGAACAGTTAAAAAAAGAAGGAAAAGATAGTGAACAGAAATAGGAGGAGCTAATTATGGCGTTACACCCAGGATTAAAAGCATTACTACAAGTGAAAGATCGTTCGACATCGCAATGGATTTTATCAGATGGCTCAGGCGATGAAGTAATGATGAACGAATCAGAAATAGAAGAAGGCCAGGAAATTGGAGAAGAAATTGAAGTTTTTCTTTACCGCAATCGACAAGGTGGCGTTTCAGCAACTCCGATGATTCCGCATATTCTGCCAAGTGAGTATGGCTGGGCTAAAGTATTAAAAGTATCTCAGCGTGAAGGTGCAGTAGTGGATATTGGCACGACACGTGAAGTGTATTTGTTGCCTGCGGACCTTCCACAAATTTTGGAGTTGTGGCCAAAACAAGGTGATCATATTTTTATGACACTTCGAACAGATCGTCACGGTGATTTGTACGGACGTCTAGCAACCGAAGAAAAAGTACTAGAATTGATGCAACCAGCTCCGGAAACAGTTTTCAACCAAAACTTACAGGCACGTGCTTATCGATTATTGCCAGTCGGTACGTTTATGCTATCTGTACCTGATATGCACCGAATTTTCATCCATGAAACTGAACGTCAAGAAGAGCCGCGTTTAGGAGAAGAAAAAACAGTTCGTATTATTGGCGTAAAAGATGATGGAACATTGAATGGTTCTTTATTGCCGCGCAAACAAGAACGCTTACTGGACGATTCTGAACAAATTATGCGTTATCTAGAAGAGTCAGGCGGACAAATGCCATTTACCGACAAGTCTTCTCCAGACGAAATTCAAGAAATTTTCGGCATGAGCAAAGCTGCTTTTAAGCGTGCTATTGGTAAATTGTATAAAAATCGGCAGATCATCCAAGAAGAAGGATGGACTAAGTCAACTAAGTAAAGGAACCTTTTCAAGTTAATTTCGTATTAATTTGAAGAAAGGGGCAAGTTAACATGAAAAAAATAATGACTGTCATAGCATTACTGTTTACACTGTCTGTCGTATTGCCGTCATACAGTTCGGCAAATGTCGGCATTAACGAGAAATTCGGTCTGCCAATCGTCGTCTATGGAGGGAATTTATCAGCTGATGAAAAAGCATCTGTAGCTGACAGCCTAGATGTCGCAGAAGAAGTAGATGTAGAAGAAATTGAAGTGACCGGTGAAGATTTGATCAAGTACATTAAAGACGGAGATTCCCGTGCCAATATGTATTCATCTGCTAAAATTACTCGTAAAGATGAAGGCGCAGGATTAGTCATTAACATCGTGACACCAGAAAACATCACACAAGTGACTTCTGAAATGTATGGAAATGCTATGCTGACAGCGGGTATCGAAAACGCTACAGTAGAAGTTGCGGCACCAAAAGCGGTAACTGGCCATTCGGCACTTGTCGGAATCTACAAAGCCTATGAAGTAAATGGTGAAAAGTTGGATCCAGAACGGACAGATGTCGCCAATGATGAGTTAACTGTGGCAACTGAACTTGCAGATGGCGGGATAGAAGATGCTAAAGTCAGTGAGTTATTAACTGAAATCAAAAAACAAATTGCTGAAAAAAATCCTGCATCTCGCGAAGAAGTAGAACAAATTGTTGAAGAACAATTGAGCAAACTTCAAATTGAGTTGAGTCCAGAAGACCGTCAATTATTAGTAGATTTGATGGACCGCATTCGTCAATTGGATATTGACTTTTCAAAGTGGTCAACGCAATTGGAAGACTTGAGTAAGACGATTGAGGATAAGCTTACGACAATCGTTAATGACGAAGGCTTCTGGGAAAGTGTGAAATCTTTCTTTAAAAAAATAGCCGATACAGTTAGCGGTTGGATAAACTAATTTGAAGCAGGCATACTCTCCTTTCGAGAATGTGTCTGTTTTTTTGTTGAATCAAATGGTTTGCAGGAAATAAAAGTGAATGATAGGATAAGTTTGTTATCTTGAATTCGAGATAAGAACAATTTCATAAATCGGGGTATATGTCGTTAATTTGGGTTTCTAACGCAAGTGAAAAAAATCAAAGGATAGCTACTCTGTAAAGAAGAGCAAGCTATTTAGGTTTTTTTAACAGGAGATAAAGGTCTGCTTGGCGAAATACATATAAACAAACGTTCGTAACTTTCGATATTTTAGTAACGGAACATATTGAAATTGACGTGTTTTTATCTGTTGAAGAGGAATTAGTGAATAGGAGGAGACTGAAAAATGGATTTTAAATTGGTTGAATTAGGCAGTGATGAATTTGCTTACCGTCTGGAAGTAGAAGGCGTTATGAAAGCAGAGATTGCGTGGACGAAGTTAGCTGACGTGATGGTGATTGAACATACTTTTGTCGATGAATCAATGCGCAACAAAGGTCTGGCTAAAAAATTATTAGACCAGGCGGTGAACTTTGCTCGCGAAAATAATTTTAAAGTAGAGCCCGTTTGTTCTTATGCAGTAACTGCTTTTGATCGTTACAAAGAATACGACGATGTGAAAATATAAAAAATTATACCCTGTTCTATTAGCTATACCAACAAAAAAGGCATACAAAAAGCAATCCTCTTTCAAATGAGTGGATTGCTTTTTGTTAATAGTCTGCTATGTAGTTTTCCATTCATTACCTCCACTTAAATGCTGGTTATAAAAAGAACAATGGCTGTCAAAATTGATGCTCCACCAACTCCGTACATAAAATCTGCTTGACTAAAAATTAGATTTTTTTCCATTTTTTAGAACTCCTTTCAAATCTTTGTTATTAATAAAATACCCAGAAGAGAGCTGTTTAAACAGGTTTTATTAATTTAATTAAGGGAAAAGCATAAAGTAAGCAACTAAACTCTGCAATTATTACGTATACTAGCTTAAGAACTCAAAAGAAAGAGGTGAATCGCATGATTCAGAACACCGTGAATCGAGCGGGTGAAAAAGTATTAGGTATTATTGGAATTGTTTTTAACATTTTAGCAATGGCTTTAATCGGTTTTGCGATGGTCAGTTATTCGACTATGCCAGAGATGCGACAATTCATGGAAGAGGAAATGTTAGCAGATCCGACAATAACAAATCCAGAGGATGTACAGTTAATGCTAGATATGATGTCTTCAGGTTTTAATGTTGTGGGATGGGTAACGATTGCATTATTGGCGCTAAGTACAATTTTGGCGATTGTGGCGCTAATCAATCTTCGTAAAAAAGGGAAAGCATCGATTGCTGGCGTATTCTTTATTATTGCAGGATTGTTTGCAGGATTGTTGTCATTAACGTCTATTCTGTTTTACATCGCTGCCATTATGTGTTTTGTCCGAAAACCTCGGATAGAGTCAAATCAGAATTTACGTGGTGATGATTTTAAATACCAAGAAGATCAGTTGCACCGCAAAGAAGATTCATTACGTAACGACGATACAAAAATACGTAATGATGATGACACCCCTTACCGTCCGCTATAGGAGTGTTCCACAAATAAAAAAGACGTTCAGGCTGAAATCGCCTGAAGGTCTTTTTTATTGAATTTATAAAAACAGCCACCTCTACAAGGCGGCTGTTTTTAAGTAGTAAACGTATTTGGCAGTTTGCAAAGGATGTCCTTCGAATAATTCTTCGAATTCCTCCAAAAACTTAAAGCCGTTCGTTTCATAGAAGTTGCGACCCTTTGTATTTTCACTTTCAACGTAGACAAATAACTGATGGCCATTGGTAAGATGACTTAAGCCACTGTCAAATAATTGCTTACCGTAACCGGAACGTTGAAATTCTGGTTTCATGTAAATAGCGATTAGCTCAGCATCGCCATCCTCATCGACTTTCGTGAAGTTGGCAAAACCGACAGGCTGCCCTTCGTGTTCTGCCAGTAATAAAATGGTTCTTTTTAAACGCATCTCCATCATCGGAGTAGAATAGGATTTATCGAGAAAACTTTCTTGAACAGTAGAGGGAATGATTCCTGCATACGTATCATTCCAACTCACTTTGGCGATCTCTTGAACAGATGAGATATCTGCAGATGTACCGGTACGAATCATGTAATCACCTCTGAAATTCTTTCTGCAATCATATCAAAAATAAAGGTGAATAGCCACTAATGTGGAATAATAGAAGTAAAGGGGTGACTATTAAGATATGGATTTTAAAATCTATCAGTTTGATGATTTATCAGCACGCACATTATATGATGTGCTAAAGTTGCGAGTTGATGTATTTGTAGTTGAACAAAACTGTCCTTATCCAGAAATAGATGGTTTGGACCAGCAAGCTATTCATTTACTTTACAGTGAAAATGACGCGATATTGGCCTATGCGCGATTAGTTCCGGCTGGTCTCAAGTATGAGTTTCCGTCAATTGGTCGAGTTATCGTTCACAAAGAGGCAAGAGGACGCGGGTTAGCCAAACAATTGATCGAGAAGAGCATCGACTATATTTCGGAACAATGGCAGGCGCAGGCAATTCAATTGCAAGGACAAGTATACTTGCAAGAGTTTTATCAATCTTTTGGATTCCAGCCTACTTCAGAAAGCTATGATGAAGATGGAATTCCGCACGTTGACATGAAGTGGACGCGTAATTAACTGTAATACTTTTGACATCTAATTTAGGATTAGCTTTGTGAAAAGCGGGGTAAATAGTAAGTAATGAAAAAAACGGATAAAGGAGTGCTGTAAATGGCAAGAGGAAGAGGTCTCTTATTAGCAGGTTTAGCTGCTGGAGCATATGCATATTTTAAAAATCCTGAAAATCGTGAAAAAGCCACTAAGGCTTTTAATGATACGAAAGTGAAGGTGAATTCTTACATGGAATCACAAAATTTGAACAAAAACGATCATTCAACTGCAAATGATGATAATGTCTCAGACACTACAGAAGATCGAGAAGAAAAAATGGTTGCAGAAGGTGGAGCAGCCGCAAGCATCCAGTACTACAACGAACAACAACAAAAAAAGAAAGACAACGAAACTAGTGATGTGAAGTTGTCATCAAACGACGCTGGTAGCGAAAAGGCTGAAAACACGAAGTCAGCTACTCCAGAAACCAAAATTAATACAGATAATTTATAAAGATAAGAGGCTTTCACGTACGTTTCTGAAACCAAAATTAGTGGAGAAAACATACCTAATCTTCTCCAGCTGTTCTTGCAACAAAAAGACAAAAGGGCTGTCGTCAAAAGTCATGTTTCATGACTTTTTGGGACAGCCCCTTTTACTACCGATTATTTCTTTAAAGTCAGCACATTAAGTAAAGCAGAAGCAACTAATAAAGAGCCACTGACAATAAATCCTTGATTGGGATTGAGGGCTAAAGCCCCTGTAATACCAGAACCGACAACGACACCAGCGGAGAAAAAGGCGTAAAAGTAACCATAGGATCTTCCACGAGACGAAGTGCTGGTCGAATCGATTAAAATGGAATTGATGGACGGAAACAGCAAAGCAAATCCAAGTCCATAAAAACACATACCCACATAAAGCAACAGTTCGGTTGACACCAAACTTACAAAGAATAATGAAACTCCCATGATGGTAAATCCAGCGATTAACGTATAAATGGGTTTAACGATGTCAAAAATTCGGTTGGTTGGGAGCAGAAATACTAAGATTGCAGAAATTCCGAAGGTGCTCAACAACAAGCCGCTAAGTTGAGAATCGAATCCAAGGCTATCAACTTTAAGTGGCAACATATAAGCCAGCACACCTTGTGAGAACATCAGGAAAAAGGCACCTGAAAAAGAACGAATCAATCCGATATTTTTTAGAATATCTATCAAAGACGCAGAGTTTTTGATAGTTTTGTGTTTTGTTACGGCGGTTCGACGCAAGGCTAAAAAGGCCGCTACGCCAACAAGGAAAATCATCGTTCCGGTTAGAAGCATCGTTTCAGGAACATTGTTTCGACTTGTATAGACAGCGCCGTAAGCTGGCCCGACAATCGCAGCTAAACCGATAAAGGCGCCTGATATGGCTGCTCCTTTTCCACGCTTAGCTGTTTCTGTTCGATTGGCTAAGTACGTGAAGGCCGCGGGAACTACAAGTCCAGCTGCTAAGCCGTGCAGAAATCGCACGGCGAGTAAACTATAGGGCCCGTCAATTAAGGAGTAGGTGAATAATGTGGTACTTGTCGACAATAGTCCAACGACTAAAATTGCAAATGGGCCTTTTCGATCGGAAAAAATGCCCGAAATAATATTTCCGAACGTATTCGATAACGAATACATACCAACTGCTAATCCGGCGATAAAAGGACTAGCGCCTAGAGATACCGCATACGTACTCATGATAGGTAGCTGGGCGAACAAGTCGAAGAAAGAAAAAAAGATAATCACATAAATGAAAATACGCAAGACGGTTCCTACTTTCCTTAACAATTACAGTTTTCAGAATTTGTCTGCCCAGACATAAGGCACATGACAACTATAAGTGTATTATACCATTGGAGGTCTGATGATGAAAAAAGCAATGTTTATATTAAATCCATCTTCCGGAAAAGAACAAGCTTCTGAATACCGCGACCAAGTTGAAAAGACACTCGTCTCAATGGGATACGAAGTAGATACAAGAGAAACTAAAAAAGCAAAAGATGCTACCCATTTTGCAGCAGAAGCCTGTGAGAAAGAATACGATTTCATCGTGGCGATGGGCGGAGATGGTACGATTAACGAGGCGGTATCAGGAATAGCTGAACAGTCTCATGAGCCACTTTTTTCGCTGATTCCACTTGGTACGGTCAACGATTTTGCGCGAGCTTTGGGAATTTCCTTGGACCCACCGTCCGCTATTGAAGCGCTTAAAACGGGTTACGAAAAGCGTGTAGATATTGCTAAAGTCGGAGAACAGTTCTTTATGAATATACTGGCAATTGGTGCTATTGCCGAGTCCACTTATGATATCGATCCAGCAAAAAAAACCAAATTGGGGGCGTTGGCCTATTTTATTGAAGGGGTAAAGGCCATTGCGGCTGACTCAGAAACCTATTTCGAAGTTGAACATGATAATGGGCTATGGTCTGGAGAAGCGAAATTAGTGCTCGTCGCTTTAACGAATTCAGTAGGTGGATTTGAAAAACTAGCGCCTGACGCCTTAACAGATGATGGTCTACTGCATCTATATATTGTGAAAAATGCTGCTTTGCCAGCTTTTGTCCGCATTGCAACTTCAGTACTTAGAGGAAAGTTAGAAGAAGATCCAGCAGTAGAAGTCATTCATACAACAAAAGTATCGATTAAAACAAATGAACCGTTATCTAGTAATATTGATGGAGATGAAGGCTGCGCAACTCCATTTATCATTGAAGTATTACCGCGCCATATCCGTGCGTTAATTCCACCAAACGAGGATGAATAACAGCGGAATTTGTATTCTGCTAGTTAAAATGTAATGGCACAACAGATATGACGACCACACAGGAATTTACAGTAAGTCTGATTTCTATAGATTACTCTGGATTCCTGTTAAAATTAAGTTTTGTGAGTAAAAATGAAACTTATTAAGAGTAAAATCGTCTTATATAGTATAAAAATTGTATTAAAGCATTACTGAAGGCATAAGAGAAAGAATTCACATATAGAGCAAATTACATAAAAAAAATACAAAAATAGCAGCTTCACTCTATTATTTTAGTTTATTTCAGTATATAGTTGAGATAATGCCGCAAAAACTTGTACAAAGAAAGACGGGGAAACGATGAATATTATCACAGCACCATCCATTCAAGAAACTATTTCAAAGATCTTTATGAATGAAACAGAAAGTTTAAACCAAATTGATGGATTGGATAAATTTTTTGAGATTGAAACACAGCTAATGTATGAAATTCACCACCTTGAAAAAGAGCGTGCTAAAGAAACATTAAGAGAATTAATTGACATGCTTTCACTTCGTTCCGAAAAAGATATTATCCGATCGATCCGTAATTATTACATCATCCTGTCTTCTGTTATGGCACGAAAACTGTATGAAATGCGTGTGCCGCCTAAAAAAGCATTTGCATTTAACTCTGCTTGTGTGGAATTGGTCGACAAACATATGAATGATTCAGAGTTCATGTTCGTAGCTGATGAGTTAATTGAGTTTTTTGTATCCATTATCTCTGAGCGCAAACAGCCTTCTTTTGGCCATCAAACAGTCAACAAAGTTGTTATTTACATTAATGATGAAGTAGAACGCGATTTATCGGTTGAAGACATTGCCAAACACTTTAGTATTTCAACAAGCCATTTGTCACGTATATTTAGAGAACATGCGGGTATTACATTAGTTGAATATTTGAACGTTCGTCGTGTAGAAGAGTCTCAATACTATCTTCGTCACTCCGATAAAGGCATTTCAGAAATTTCTAAGCAGTTTCATTTTTGCAATCAAAGTTACTTCACGCGAATTTTTAAGAAGTACACGGAAGTTACACCAAAGCAATTTCGTGATAGCCAGCACATTCCATATTTCCGCTATACATTGCCAAATGCCAAGTAAGGAGAAGAAATTCTCCTTTTTTTCTTGCCATTAAAATGAATTTAGCAAATAGAATGCCGTAATTTTGTCACAAAAATTAAAAATTACACGCGTGTTCTGTTCATGGATTGAATTTTGTTGTGCTTATCGTTATACTTCAAGGTAGTTAAAAAAGGTGAAGGTGACTAATTTGAAAAAGAAAATTACATTATTAATGATGATGGCGTTCGCTGTTGTTTTATTGAGTGGATGTTCGGCGGTAGAAAACAAAGAAGGTATGTTTTATACGGTTTTTGTTAAACCGTTTGACGTGTCGTTGAATTATTTGGGTGACTTGTTTGGTGGAAGTTACGGGTTGGCAATTGTTGTGATTACGGTTATCATTCGTTTAGTATTAATGCCGTTTATGCTGCGGACATACAAACGCCAGCAGGGAATGAAAGTGAAAATGGATGCTATGCGTCCTGAAATGGAAGACATTCAAAAGCGCTTGAAAGAAACGAAAGACAAGGAAGAACAGATGAAATTGCAACAGGAAATGATGGGGCTTTACAAAAAACACGAAGTAAACCCGTTAAACATGGGATGCTTGCCTGTCGTTATCCAAATGCCAATCATCATGGGTCTGTACTTTGCTATTCTGCATTCGCCGGATGTTCAAGCCCACGAATTCTTATGGTTTAGTCTAGGTTCGCCGGACGTTATTATGACTTTGATTGCCGGAGCGGTCTATTTCTTCCAGGCAAAAGTATCTTTATGGACTATGCCTGAACAACAACAAAAACAAATGAAATTGTTCGTCTACATTTCTCCAATTATGATTATGTTCATTTCATTCACATCGATGGCAGCTTTACCGGTATACTGGACAGTCGGCGGGATTCTCCTGATTATCCAAACCTTTATTGGTCGTAAGTTCTACTCGAATCATCCAGAAAAAGCACTGGAAGCAGTAGAAGAGAAAAAATAATAATAAAGAGAGCCGGCAACTATTGTCGGCTTTCTTTTTTGGGAGATACTTATATGAATATGAAACTTGTACAAGGAATAGCAATTGGACTTTTGAGTGTCACGGCATTGACTTTTCTCCTGTTCGGCTATTTAGAAGTAGCTGTGCTGTTCATGACTTTGCTCTTCGTTCTAACAAACAGCTTTCGCTATCGTCATATGAAAGCGCAAGGAATGCACCGGGAAGCTAAATGGATGCTTGGCATGTCCGTCGTGTTCGGCCTATTGTTCTTTGTCGTTCTAGGGACGATCTTATTATAAAAAAAGCACAATCTCACTAACGAGATTGTGCTTTTTTTGTATAATCATATTTTTCTTTCATGCGTTCTTCAAGTAGTGTATCTAATTGATTCATCAATGCCTGGATATCATGTTCTGATAGTTGATCCAATGCTTCCAGCTCCTTAAGTGTTTATAAATAGTTATTCGAAAAGAGATAAAAACTTAAGGGGGTCTTTTTGTTGATATTAATGAGGTCTTTTTTTGTCTAATAAATCCATTTAAAACTCAAGTAAAGTAAAGTTTTCAGAAGACATTGTCACATCTTCTGGAAGTAAATCGTTATTTTTAAAAAACAAAGAGAAAAAGCGACTTGTTAACGAAGAATTTCGTCAGTAAGAATGATAGAATAAAATAGAAATCGACAGAAGGAAGGCTTAGTATGAAATTTATCAATCGCGTAAATCAAAAAAATAAAAAGTTCTCTATCAAATGGGTGGTGATTGGTGTGTCAGCAATTATGGCTGCATTAGCGGCAGTATGGTTATATATGCACGACTTAGATGTCGAGCAAAGCATGAAAGCATTGACAGACGCTGTGTCGACGGAAGAGTCTGCTGTAGAAACACCGAAAGATGAAGTTGCAAAACCAACTGAACCTGAAAAACCTGAAGAAGCGCCAGATGCTACGGTTTATCCAGAAGACATTGAATTACCGAAAGCGCCAACCATTATTAACGGTGTGCTATTGGCAAACAAGCAGCATCCGTTACCCGAAACTTATGCACCTGGAGAAGTACCAGAAGCACGATCGGCTTTTGAGACAATGAAAGCAGCAGCGGCTGAAGCGGGTCTCAATCTGCACGGATTTAGTACATATCGTGATTTTGCGCGACAAAAGCAATTGTACGATAGCTATGTAGCGAAGGATGGTCAACAAGCAGCAGATCGATACAGTGCACGTCCCGGCTATTCGGAGCATCAAACAGGTCTGACGTTTGATATTGGAGAAGCTGGAAAAGAACAGCACTGGGCTTCGGCATCGTTTGGTGATACGGAAGGCGGCAAGTGGCTAGCGAGTAACGCACATCAGTATGGATTTATTCTGCGCTATCCAGAAGGCAGCGAACACATCACGGGCTATATGCATGAATCTTGGCATTTCCGATATGTGGGTAAAGACATTGCGACTGAAATCTATCAACAAGACATTACATTAGAAGAATATTTAGGAATTTAAGAAAGTAAAAAACGTCTCCTTTTTTCGGAGACGTTTTTTTATGAGCCAATTTAGATTCGTAAAAGTTATAAAAAGAATCACTTTTATCACAAAATAGGTGCTAACAGGCGGGCAATCGATTCTTTGGTTTTAATCATTCGTGTACGATCCAAATACATTTCATAAGTCAATTCAGTCGAGAGCTTCATATCACGATGGAAGAGTTCCGCAAGGTCAGTCGATATCTTTTCGTCGTAAATAAAAGCATTTACTTCAAAATTCAATTTAAAGCTTCGGACATCAATATTGGCGGTGCCAACAGTAGACGCCTTATTGTCTGTGACAATCATTTTTGTATGCAAAAAGCCATTATCGTAAGTGAAAACACGTGCGCCAGCTCTTAGCATTTGTCCAACATAAGAGTAAGTTGCCCAGTAAACAAATGGATGATCTGGTTTATTTGGAATCATAATGCGGACATCGATACCTGATAAAGCTGCGATGCGAATCGCATCGTAGAAAGTAGCATCGGGTATAAAATAAGGTGTTTGTACGTAAACATAATCTTTAGCCAAGTTGATTAACTTTACGTACCCGTCTTTTATCTGTTCCCAATCTTCGTCAGGACCACTAGAAACGATTTGCATAGACGTATTTCCTTGCGCTGGTTTAACAGGAAAGAAAAATTCATCGTATGCAATGTCATGATGTACAGATGCCTGATTCCAATCACGGATAAAGCGTGTTTGCAAAGGGTGCAGGGCACTGCCTTCAATACGCAAATGAGTGTCACGCCAGTACCCAAATTTTCGGCTTAATCCAATGTACTCATCGCCCACGTTAAAGCCACCGAGATATCCAACTTGGCCATCGATTACGACAATTTTTCGGTGATTGCGATAATTTAACCGCGGATTGATGATAGGTAAAATTGAAGGGAAGAAAGTTTCGACTTCTCCTCCAGCTGCTAATAATTCTTTGAAATGCCGTTTTCTTAAACTACGTGAACCCATATCGTCATAAAGTAAACGCACTTTCACGCCTTCTTTTGCTTTAGCAGTTAAAGCATCGACAATCCGAGTGCCTAGTTCATCTAATCTGAAAATGTAGTATTGGATATGAATATGATTTTTGGCAGTTGCGATGTCCTTGAGTAGTGAATCAAATTTTTCACGACCATCATTAAAAATTTGAACACTGTTGTCTTGAGTCAGCAAAGCACCATTATTTCTTAAATGTAAGTAAATTAAATCGGAATACTTTTTTGTGTTGGGATCTTTAAATTCAAACTCGTGATCGTGCAATTCGTTCATTTGATGAGCAATTAGGCTTTCGATACCGATTCGTTTGTTGCCTTCCCACTTGAAAAGTGTCTTTTTTCTCAAGCGTCTGCCCAAAAACAAATAAATGAAGAAACCAAAAATCGGAATAAAAAATAAGACCAGTAGCCAAGCCCATGTAGAAGAGGCATCTCGTCGTTCAAGAAATACGAGCGCTGCTGCAAGCATAATGTTTAATACAAAAATGGCTGCCGTGAGAACACTAATAATGGTTACTGTCATTGGAATTCTCCTAACTTTAAAAACTTGCACAAGTAAATGCAACAATTTTTTAATCCCTGTGTCTAAAAATACGCAATTAAAAGAAAAACAGGCTTTTCCATAGCCGCGGATTCAAAAAATCCAGCCTCTTTAGGAACAGCAGGCTGGAGCAGGCTAGCTTAAATGTTCTTCTTGTTTTAACTGTTCTACAATGCCTTCGACTTCCATCCGGCTCATCTTTTCTTTTCCGGACTTCAACGCTTTTAGCGTACTATGTGCTAAAGCTAACGGAACTTTGCAGAACATGAGAATTCGCTTGTTTTTTATGGGTTTGACATACTGGTCAGCTTTAGCCAAGTTATTTTTGGCGTAATTGAACATGTCTTCACGTGTCCAACCTTCCGGCACAAACGTCACACCTCGTTCGAAATCTTCATCGTAATTTCGCAACATGTTGACGGCCTGTAATCCTCGGCCAAAAGCGATAGCGTGATCTGGGTCTGTTATTGTTCCATCATGCCAGTACCAGATGTCTGAAAGCATTGTGCCAACGAGTCCAGCCACATAGTACGTATACTCATCTAAATCTTCTTTTGTTTTAATGACCCAATCTTTTTCTACCCATTTGGACATGCCACCAGCCATAATGGCTGTAGATTCCATTACTTTCCCTCGTATCTCCTCAGGACAAACACTAATCCAGTCAGCTAAACGCATAGTAACGGGAGGAAGAAAATTTTCATAGGGAGCAACAAGCTCCAAGTATTGGGACTCATTAAAATCTGTTTCCAGCATTTGTTGAATGGTGCTCAGTAACTGAATTTTAATCTGATCTTCTAGTTCGGGATGATCCTCAATTTCATCAATCGCGCGCATACAAAGGTAGGCTGAGCCAACAGTTTTCTTCAACGTAGGTTCTAAAAAGCTGATTGGGATGAAAAAGGTCCGGCTTGTTTCTTTTAGCATAGCCAAGGACTCTTTTTGTAAATTCGAAACTTTGCTCATCTCAATTTCCTCCTGTTGTGTGGTTTGACATTCACAGACTTTAAATATGGCAAACCTTCTGATTACAAAATGATCTCCTACTAAATATAAACCATATAGATAAAAAAACAAACCTTTACCCTAGAACCTTAAATTTCGAAGAAAAAACCCCTTCAAACAAATTTCTGCTCAAAGGGAAAAGGTCAATCTGTATAAAAATAGCGCCAAGCTTCATGAATGCCGCCTGCAAATTCTTGTTTGGCCCGGTAAATAGACGGGTGCTCAGTTTGTTTGAGTAGTTCAGGCTGTGCATTGCCAACAATGACTGAAGGAAAACCCAGCGTCAGCATCTCCACATCATTTCCAGAATCGCCGGCAACCAACACTTTAGCTGTATTTAGCTTGTACTTATCCAAAATGTATTGAAGAGCCTGTCCTTTGCCGCTACCAGCTGGAAGTATATCGACATCACGACCGCCACTGTAAATGAGCTTGTGAGGAATGCCGGCTTTATTTAGTTGTGAACGAAAAGCTTCTACAATGGCTAAATCTGAAGCGAAGTAAGAACAGCGTGTAGTAATTGGCAAATTTTGCGAAACCAAACCTGGAATCACTCTTGCAATCGCATCTATTTGTTGGGGCATCCAAGACTTTTCCAAGAATGCAGACCATTCAAGGTCTGGCTTTAATGAATCGCCTATGTAAATGCCGGTTCCCACGTCTGTAATAAGCACGTGGGGAACCGGTAAATTTTGTTCTGACATGAGAGATAGGGCAGATTGGTAATGACGCCCGGTAATATAGATTAACGAAACTGTATAAGTTTGGGCATTATAAAAATCCAACAATTTTTTTAAACTATTGCGATCACCGACGAGCGTTCCGTCTAAATCTGTTGCCAACAAATGCGTTGCTCTGTTCATCGATAATCACCTCGTACAATGTATTTATGCGTTTGGAAATAGAGTCCCAGTCAAAATCTTTGCGCGCAATTTGCACGGCTTGACGACTTAATCGTTCAGTTAATAATGCGTTTGCTGACAAGACCTCCATCGCAATCGCCAAGTCAATTTCATTTTTTGTTTCGACTAACAGACCGGTAATACCGTCTTGAACAACGTTTTTCAATCCGCCAATATCTGAAGCAATAACGGGACTGCCACAGGCCTGGGCTTCTGCGGCGACCATTCCGAATGATTCATAAAAGCTTGGTACAATTGTAGCTGTAGCTGAGTTAAATAATAATGCCAGCTCTTCTTGAGACTGCGAACCTAAGAACTCGATGCGATGTTCAATCCCGCGAACGGCTTCACGCAGTTTTTTGTCTTTAGGTAAATTTGTTTCCAAATCGATAGATTCAGCATCTCCACCAGCAATAATCAAATAAGGTGTATCGGTAGGACCCGTTTTTTCTACTAGTAATTGAAAAGCTTTTAGCAGCGTAAAAATTCCTTTAGTTACTTCCAGTCTTCCGGCAAAAACAAAGAGAGGGTTGTGGTAACCGAATTTTTTACGTAAATGTGATCGGTTTCCACGTACTTTAAATGCTTGGTCTACACCGATGGGGATAACTTTGATGGGAGAAGGAGAGTTGACAAAAGTTTGGATCAATTGTTTTTCGTTATTAGTAGTAGCAAGTACATAGTCTGCATTTTTTAAAATAGCTCCTTCTGCATTTATCCGGCGCTGATCATGAACTCCTGTTGCTTTTTCTTTTGCCCATGCGAGTGAGTGAGCGGTGTGTACATAAGGCAATCCAAAGTCTTTCTTCAATTTTTTACCGATTAAACCAGATAACCAATAATGAGTATGGACAATATCATAGGATTCCAGATTTACTGTGCTTTTTAGCTCTTCATAAAAGGCAGGAAGCATTGTGTACATCTCATCTTTTGACACGAATCCTTTATGTCCAGATTCCAGTCTGATTACTCGACATGCTGCCCCAAACGTTTCTATTTGAGGTGCTGAAGAATCGCACCAATGAGTTGCGACGTCTACTTGCCATCCTTTGTTTTCTAATGCGAGTGCTAATTGCTTTACGTAATTATTTTGGCCACCCGCTTGTTTGCCACCGAGTTCAGCTAATGGATCGCCATGATCCGAAATAAATAATGCTTTCTTACTCATAAAAACTCAACTCCTTTTCGTGTTATTGGTCGTTTAGTAAAATAGGTTATCATAGTTATTTACCCACACTACAAAATTCTAAACATTGTATTTTGAATTGTCATTCTTTTTGGGAATCAGCAGGAACGAGAAAGCTGTTTCTGCTGATAAATGGTAGTTATTTTGTGTGGACGTATTTACCGTGAGCAGGCACCGCGGTTTTTTGAAAATTCTCTGCCAAATCAACCAATCCTTTAGCGAGAGCTGCACCAGTCATTGGTTTGCCGTGACCTGTTGCAGCGATTGAAGGCTTAAGGTCAGCCAGTTTGCAGACAGACTCCCAAGCGGCACGCCAATCTGTTGTGAAATAAACAGGTGGACCATGTATTTCTTTTTTCTGTCGCAGAACTTTATACAATGAATCTTGTTTCACCGTAACAAAAGCATCGCCCGCAATGAGAAGACGATCTTGTTCGCGGAACAGTGAGACATGACCCGCTGAATGTCCTGGTGTATGAATCGATTGCCACCCCGGCATTGTTGGGACGCTGCCATCTGACGGTAGTTCATGAAGATGCGCAGAAATGTCAATTGCTTTGACTGGGAAAATGCCTGACATTTTTGCCAACAGTCCGCCTTCGACTGTCGTATCAGGCTTTGGATAATCAGTGATGCCTTTTAAGTAAGAGAATTCAAGGGGGTGCGCATAAACCGGCACTTTGTATTGTTCTAAAATATCAATGAGACTACCCACATGATCAAAATGACCATGTGTTAGAATGATGGCTTTGAGCTGATGCTCAGGTCCAAAGCGTTTTTCTGCGGCCTCGAGGATTTTATTCGCAGCATGTGGCATGCCTGCATCAATTAATACCCACTCGTTACTAGTAGTGGGATTGCCGATAAAGAAGACATTCGCTACTTGAACCGTATAGCAGTATACATCGGGAGCTATCTCGACTCCAGACCCGCTCTGAATAGAAGTTATGGGCAATAGATTTTCAGTTGATCGACTTCTTTCCATAAGAATAGTTCCTCCTCTGGTAAACTTCTGCTGACATTACTACTAATAGCTTTACCCGAAATTCTAAATTTGAATCCGTATCAGGCTAAATCTATGAGATGGATTTGAGTCTCTTGGCTGACTGGATTAGAATGAAGACACAAGACTTTTGGAAACTGGGTGTTTATATGAAATCATTACTTATTATTGGTTCAGGAATTTTAGGAGCCTCTACGGCCTACCATGCAGCCAAAGCTGGAGCGTCAGTCACTTTAATAGATAGAGGCGATAAAGGACAAGCAACGGGAGCGGCAGCGGGTATCGTTTGTCCATGGATTTCGCAGCGGAGAAACAAAGCATGGTACGGACTAGCGAAAAGCGGTGCCAAGTATTATCCTGAATTGATTCGTGAGCTTGAAGCTTTAGGTGAAACCGATACGGGTTACAAACAAGTCGGCATCGTTAGCATCCATGAAGAGAGCAAACTAGATAAGATGGAGCAAAAAGCATATGAACGAAGAGTGGATGCACCTGAAATGGGAGACATCAAGAGACTGTCATCAAAAGAAACAATAGCCCTTTTTCCGTATGCGACAGAGGAATATGGAGCGCTTTGGGTCAGCGGAGCGGCTCGAGTGGATGGAAAAGCCATTCGAGACGCTTTGATTTCTTCGGCTGTAAAACTTGGAGCAGAGCGTTTAACCGGCGATGCTGAATTGTTTGTAGAAAACTCACAAGTGGTTGGCGTTCTAGTAGAAGGACAAAAAATCTATGCAGACCGAGTCATCTCGACAGGAGGCGCATGGGCTGCAGATTTGTTCAAACCCTTGGAATTAGATTTAGATATTGTGCCACAAAAAGCGCAAATTCTTCAGTTGCAAGCAGATGAACAGAGTACAGGCGATTGGCCAGTTGCTATGGTTCCTTATGGTCAATACATTGTGCCTTTTGCGAACGGTAGAATTGTCGCTGGAGCTACCCATGAAAACGGAGTGGGCTTTGATGACAAATTAACGGCGGGCGGTATTCATCACATTCTAGATAAAACATTAGAAGCAGCACCTGGGCTTGGGCAAACGGAAATGGCGGGTGCTGCTACCGGATTTCGTCCAGCTACCACAAGTGCATTGCCGTTTATTGGTCAAGTTCCGGGCTACGAAAACTTCTATGTGGCAAACGGACTTGGCGCTTCAGGTCTGACTGCAGGTCCTTATTTGGGAGGGCAACTAGCAAAACTCGCACTTGGGGAACTTGTTGATATCGATTTAAGTCTTTACCAAGTAGAAGATGCATTTAGAAGCTGAAGGGAGGCGGAAGATCATGTATTGGTGCAAAGTTGCTCGAACCGAGGCGGAATTTAAGGACATTGCGCGTTTAAACTACGAAACCTTTGTGGAAGAAATTCCTCAACACCAAGCAAATGACAGTGGGACGCGCACGGATCTATTTCATAAACAGAATACCTACTTGATTGTGTTGTCAGGAGTGGAGGTAGTTGGAATGATTGCGCTACGTTCTGAACGTCCTTTTTCGCTGGATCTCAAAATTGGATCTATTGAAGAGTTCCTACCAGATGCCGGTAAGGTTTGTGAAATCCGTTTGTTGGCCGTTCGAAAAGAACATCGTAATGGGCGTGTTTTTTTCCTTTTAGCACGCGCCCTGTCCGATTATTGTCTCGAGCAAGGGTTTGACTCGGCAGTGATTTCCGGAACAGTCCGTCAGATGAAACTGTATGGACAGCTGGGCTTTCGAGCATTTGCGGAACCAATGGGGACAGGCGCAGCTGTCTTTGTTCCAATGGTAACGACACGCCATCAGTACAATGATTCTGTCGCAGCGAGGTTACAAGCAAAGCGCCGCTTATTTTTACCTGGTCCTGTGGCGTTAACTGCGGAACTCGCTACTCCTTTTCAAGAACCACCTATTTCTCACAGGTCCGCGGCTTTCCGTGAAGTTCGACAAGAAGTAGACCGCATGCTCGAAGAAATGACGGAAATGACTCCACATCTGCTTTCAGGGAGTGGTACTTTAGCAAACGAAGCAATGCTTGGGCAAATCAAGCGGCTAAACTCCAACGGGCTGATTTTAGTAAATGGCGAATTTGGCAAACGGTTAGTTCAACAAGCACAGCGATTAAGCATGGAATTTGAAGTAATTGAAGAAGCGTGGGGTCAAGCTTTTCAAATGGAAAAAATAGCGCGTCAGCTGGAACAAGAGAATGTCAGTTGGGTTTTGATGGCTCATGGCGAAACGTCTACCGGTCAATTAAATGATTTTCGTATACTCGCTGATACATGTAAACAGCGAAATGTGAAATTGTGTTTAGATTGCATTAGCAGTTTTGGTGCCGTACCGTTGTCATTGGAAAATGTGTGGCTTGCGACAGCAACGAGTGGCAAAGCACTTGGAACATTAAGTGGAGTCGCTATCGTTTTTAGTAGCCACAAAATTGATCCAGACGACAACTTGCCAAGTTATTTGGATTTGGGGCTTTATGCAACAGATGTACCGTTTACGTTTTCTGCAAGTTTATTAGAAAGCATGCATCGCGCATTAAAAGCGTATCCTGCGCGTTATGAACGCTTAAAACAACGGTTTATACAAATGAAAGAAGATACGAAAGACTGGCCAAACTTGGCTACTGGCTACCCGACGTCTCGCACATTTAAAATAATAGAAGAGACTCGATTTTTAGTTGAAGATGCTCATCTTTCAGGATTTGAGTTACATTGTGCCAGCAATTATTTGAAAGTGCGTCAGTTGTTCCAAGTTTCTTGCATCCAACCCGAGTTCGAAAAGGATTGGCAGCATTTTCTCGAGTTTCACGACGTCTATCAGCGCTATCATACAAAAGAAAAAGCCTATCATGAAGAGTGATGGGCTTTTTTTGCGAGTTTGTTGTCGCCAAGTTCTTGGTAAATCAATGACATGGGGCATGCATAGTAACTTTCTTGGTTTTAATAGAATCGACCGGTTATTCCTAAGTGTATAAAAAATATATGAACAAATACCTGTTTTTATTGTCTGAAAATTAAAAAATAAGGGTAACCCATTACTAAGGTCATGCATTTCTAGTAAATGGGGTGTAAAGCATGAGCTCTGATCAGCAAAGTAACCCGTTAAAAAAATATGTCTGGTGCTTAGTCATTTTGAATTTTTTTGATGGGATGTTGACCTATATAGGTCTCTCATTTGGTGTTATAAACGAAGCCAATCCATTGTTAGTGTCATTATCTCCCTTAGCTCTCCTCGGCATCAAAATCTTATTGTCTTGTTGTCTCTTCAGCTTTCTCTTTACACCATTCATCGAGATTCAATCCCGCACATGGCGTTATACACTTTTTTTCGCAAACTTGCTTTATTCAGGCGTTCTCCTACTTCATTTAATGTGGCTAATCATTTTGTTTGTGTAGCTAGAAGAAATTCGACTACGAAAAAAGCACCGCTAGCAGCGATGCTTATGCTAAGTAGAAACGCCAATTACGCAGAAGCATTGGCTTTGTTTGTTGTGGCTAAAGATTTAGTAGAAGCTTTAAACAGTAGGATGAGCAAGATGCTAGCTAGTGCCAACGCTGCAGATAAATAATAAATTCCCCCTGCTTGCATGGTGAGCAGCCATGTAAATGCCAAAGGACCAATAATGCGACCTAGGTTGTCCATTGAATAAGTCAATCCAGCAGCTGTACCGTACTTACCCCCTGATTCTTTTGATGTCAGTGATACCAATGCAGTACGAGAAAGGGCATTCCCAGCAGTAAAGATGCTTAGTGCAACACCTGCGAAAATCAAATTGTTGGTAAAGGGGAGAAGAACCAAGCCGAGAGCTGTAACGACTTGTGCACCAATGATCCATTTTGTTTCAGCACCATCTTTTATGCGGCGGACGACGCCACCTTGAATCGCGGCATCAACCAGTCCGCTAGCGATGAACAAATAACCAAGCTGAAGTGGAGTAATACTAATTTGGTCAATTTGAAACAATTGAAAAGTTGATTCTAACCCCGCTAGTAAAATGGTAACCATAAAGGACATTAAAAATAAATAGCGGATACGGAATTGCCAGAGTGTGCTAGAGCCTTTTGGCAAAAGTGCGCGTTTTGTTGCTTCACCTTTACGAACAGGCTCTTTTAAGACGAGGCTTGCATAGCCCATCAATAGCAGAACCAGTACTGCAGAAACCGTGAACGGTAACGAAAGAGACACAGAACCGAGCAAGCCTCCGATTGCAGGTCCAAAAATAAACCCAAGACCGATCGACATGCCAAGAAAGCCCATGTATTTATTGCGATCTTCATTTGTGGTGATATCTGCTACATAGCCTGTGACAGCCGTATAAAGTGCACCAGAGAATAGACCACCGACAATACGTGAAAAGTACAATAACATTAAATGATCTAGAAATAGTGAAAATAAGAAAAAACTCAAGCTAAAGCCGGCTAAACCGACAAGGATCAGTTTCTTGCGCCCGGTTCGATCAGAAAGTCTTCCCCATAGTGGTGCAGTGAAAAAAGAAGATAGGGCATAGATTGTGATGAGTCCACCGACATGGATTTCTGAATAACCTTGTTGAACGATTACTTCGGGTAAAATTGGGATAATAATGCCGAAACCTAAGTAAACAAAAAACTGAACGGACATCAATAGTAAGATGGTTTTTTTCATAATAAGAAATTCCCGCTTTCTGAAAAGAATGTGTCCTTATTTTACCCTGGTTTCTTCTATAGAACAATGATCGAAAAAAAGAGAGCCAGAAATGGCTCTCTCAAAAATGAATAATTATTTATTTAGTTTTACACGTTGAAGTCGCAACGCATTCATCACAACTGATACGGAACTGAAAGCCATCGCTGCACCAGCAAGCCAAGGAGCTAAGAAGCCAGCTGCTGCAATTGGAATGCCGATTGTGTTATAAGCGAGTGCCCAAAACAGATTCTGTTTAATATTGCGGACAGTTAAGCGACTCATTCGAATCGCGTCGACCACTCTCAGCAAATCACCTTGCATTAATGTGATGTCGGCAGCTTCCATCGCAATCGCTGTTCCAGTGCCCATTGCCATACCAACATCAGCAGTAGCTAAAGCAGGTGCATCGTTCAATCCATCTCCAGCCATCGCAACGCGTCGGCCTTGTTCTTGAAGTTTTAAAATAACATCTGCTTTTTCGGCAGGTAAAACGCCTGCAAATACTTCATCAATGCCGACTTGTTTAGCAATCGCCATTGCTGTTTGTTCTTGATCTCCGGTTAGCATGACGACATGTAGACCCATACCGCGCATTTCCTGAATTGCCTGTTTGGCATTTTCTTTAACCGTGTCAGCTACTGCAACAAGTCCAACATACTGGCCATCGACTGCGATGAACATAACGGTTTTGCCGTCTCGTTCAAAGATTTCTGCTTGAGATTCGTCAATTGCGATTCCTTCCATCAAGCGTCGATTGCCCATTACGACTTGGCGATTTGCTACTGTTGCGCGAATACCGTGTCCTGGTATCGCTTTAAACGAACTAACGTTTAGGTTAGCGTCACCAAAATCAGAGATGGCTTGCGCCACAGGGTGTTCAGATTGACTTTCTGCGCTAGCCGCCAAATTTTTCAAATCCGTTAAGTCAAAATTAGCTACTGGAATAAAGTCTGTTACAACAGGACGCCCATTGGTGATCGTTCCTGTTTTATCCAAGACAATCGTATCGATATGTTTGGTGTTTTCTAGCGACTCAGCTGTTTTAAAAAGAACCCCTTGTTCAGCAGCACGTCCAGACCCTGCCATAATGGAAGTCGGTGTAGCCAGACCAAGTGCACAAGGGCAGGCAATAACGAGTACTGCAATGGTACTTTCGAGAGCAGCTGGAAAATTTCCTGGTGACACTAGGAAATACCAGATGATAAACGTAATGACTGCGATTCCTACGACAACAGGAACAAAAATACTGGAAATTTGGTCAGCGAGTCGCTGAATCGGCGCCTTAGATCCTTGTGCTTGTTCGACGACACGAATAATATTCGATAAGACGGTATCTTTACCAATCTTGTCAGCCTGCACGCGAAGTGAGCCGTTAGAATTGACGGTCGCCGCAAACACAGCGTCGCCTGTTTCTTTATCAACCGGCAAACTTTCACCCGTTAGCATGGATTCATCAACGGCCGAATTGCCCGAAAGAACAGCAGCATCGACAGGAATCGATGCTCCTGGTTTAATCAATAGAATATCGCCTGCTTTAACTTCTGAGATGGGCAAGCTGACGAATTCGTCTCCGCGCTCGACCAATGCATGTTGAGGCTGAAGCTTCATCAGTTTTTTTATTGCATCTGAAGAACGACCCTTGGCTCTTGCTTCAAATACTTTTCCTAAAATAATCAGCGTGATTAAGACCGCACTCGTTTCGAAGTATAACCCCATATTATGGCTCATATTCCAATTGGCAAGAACTAAATAGACACTGTAAAAGTAAGCGGCCGATGTGCCGAGTGCGACCAAAACGTCCATATTAGCTGATTTGTTTTTCAAAGAAAAATAGGCACCTTTATAGAAAGAAGCGCCAATCCAAAATTGAACAGGCGTTGCGAGTCCCCACTGGACGAGTGGATTCATCAAAATATCAGGTACATACATCCAGGACGTGAAAGAGAAGTGGCTAAACATAGTCCACAGCAAAGGGAAGGAAAATGCGGCTGATATCCAGAACAAACGAGTTTTCTTTTTGATCTCCTGTTGTTTGTAGTCGGTGGCTTCATCGCTTTCCTGATTAAGAATCGCATCATAACCGAGTGATTGAATCCGTTTGACAAAATCCTCAGGCTTGACAGCGTTGGGATTATACGAAATGTGTCCCGTTTCCATGGCTAGATTGACATTGGCTAATTGAACACCTTCCATTTTACCCAATACTTTTTCAATACGCGCCGAACAATTGGCACACGTCATCCCTTGGATAGAAAAGTCGATTTCTTCTTGTCGCACTCCGTATCCTAATTGTTCTATCTTATGTTGCATTGCCGATGCAGAGGCTTGCTCATCGTCATAGACGACCGAAGCTTTTTCGGTGGCAAAGTTGACTGTAGCTTGTGAAACGCCGGGCAATTTTTGAAGACCTTTTTCGACGCGATTTGCACACGCTGCACAGGTCATTCCAGTAATCGCCACTTCAGTTTTTTTTGTACTCATGATTCTCCCACCTTTCCTGAAATCATATACCTATTGGGGGTATAATGTTTTGAAAAAAATAACTGCGTTTCCGCAGTTACTCACTTAAAGCTGCAACATCGTATCCTTGATCTTCAATGGCTTCCGCAATTTGAGCCACATCAATAGCTGAGGCGTCATAAGCTACATCAACCGAAGCGTTTTCTAAAGAGACCTTTACTTTGTCAACTCCTGGTAAAGCCATAACACTTTCTGTTACAGATTTCACACAATGTTGGCACGACATGCCGCCTACTTGTAAATTAATTTGTTCTTTCATCGTAATTTCCTCCTTATTATTTCCGCATCATTTTCTGGATGGTTATAAGTAGTTCATCTAATACTTCTTCTTCACCATTTTCGAGACGATCTTTAACGCACCCTTTTAAATGGCCTTCTAACAAAACTTTAGTAACGCTGTTTAGTGCAGACTGAGTAGCCGCAAGTTGTGTGATGATGTCATCGCAATAAACATCTTTCTCCACCATACCTTTTATACCCCGGACTTGTCCTTCCACGCGGTTCAGACGGTTGGTCAAATCCCTTTTAACAGAGAGGGGATGGTGGCTTTTTCGACAAGAGTTATCCAGTGCAAAGGGTTTTTCAATTAATTCGCTCATCTGAAGATTCTCCTCTCCTAGATCTGCTTATATTATACCTCTATGGGGTATGTAAATCAAAGGATTTACATTTTCTTCGCAATTGTCATCAAAATGATAAGTTTAAAATTCTGAAATGATGGTATTATATACATAGACACAGAAAAGTCAACGATTTGCATCTTGCTTATGAAACGTAGCAAGTTTACATACGTCCTTATAGGTAACGAAAAATACAAAGAGGTGATCTGGATGGCGAAAAACGTAGACGTTCGCAACATTGTTTCAAATTTATCGAAACTAGGAATCCAAGCAAAAATCACAAAATCCCGAGTCGAGTTAATAAAAGCAATTGCCTTGCCGCAACCAATCCAAGCGCAATCTCAACAATAAAAACTCCGGCGCACTGCGCCGGAGTTTTTATTTTTTGTTTTTATCGAACATATAGTTCTTGTGATGAAATTTCATACTAAAGACAATTCCGAGTGCTAGCATATTCCCGATCAACGAACTACCTCCGTAACTAATGAAGGGAAGCGGAATCCCCGTAATTGGCAAAAGTTGAATCGTCATGCCGATGTTCTGGAATACGTGAAATGTAATCATCGCAATAATTCCTGCACACACATAAGTGCTGAACATATCTTTGAATTGCAGTGTTATCTTGGTCAAATGATAGATAAGCATGAAAAACAAGATGATAACAGTACTCGCTCCGACAAATCCGAAATCTTCTGAGATCACAGTAAAGATAAAATCTGTATGATTTTCTGGCACGTAAACCTGTCGTCCTTGATAACCTTTGCCGAATACTTCTCCTGATCCGATAGCATTCAATGCAGCAATTAAATTATATCCGCCAGATTCTGCGTAGGAATACGGGTCAAGCCACGTATAAATACGTTCGAACATATATGGTTTTAATCCAAAAGCGCTAGACAGAAAATCTTGGGCATTAATAGTCATCCATAGTAAAATGCTGCCAACAACAGCGACACCACCAAAACTCGGCGCAATAATCTTCCAAGAAATTCCTGACACAACCACAACGGCTAAAGTGATAGCAATAAAAACAAGAGCAGTTCCTAAATCAGGTTGAAGCAGGATAAAGCCAAGAGGGATAGCCAGACAAAGACCAATTTTTCCGAGAAGAAAAAAATCGGATTTGATGGATTTTATCAAATTTTGTTCGTGGTGAGTAGAAATCATTTTTGCCAGCGCTAATATATAGAAAGTTTTCATAAACTCAGCGGGCTGAATGTTGACAAATGGTGTGTGAAACCAAGCTTTGGCACCGTTGACTGGCTCAGCTATCTGACCAACACCATCAGGCGAAATCATAAGTAGAATCAGCAAGAAAATACCGAAACCATATAAGTAATAAGCCATCTTCTTGTATTGTTCAGGATCAAAATACATCAAAACCCCAATCATTACGACAGAAACAACATAAAATAAAGCTTGTCTTGGAACAAAGTTCGTTAAATACTGACCAGAAGTCTGAGCAGAAGAAATGGCCACTAGACTGATGATGAAGAATAGAAATAAGATGAAAGCTAGCGACCAGTCGATTCGATCGGTAAAGCTTTTGTTAGTTTGCATGGTATTTTCACCTGTACTTTTTATTATTGTGAGTCGAAAACTATTATAACGTATATAACTGCAATATGCGCATGATAAAAGTAATGACGCTTTCGAAGCAGGTATGTTTCATATTTCTTCTTTTTGAACGTATAATAAGAAACGGAATGGAGTGGAGGAAATGGAGAGAAAACCGTTGAACGCGGACGTCTACATACAGCATTTATATATATACTTGAACGAATCTGATCAATTTGCCTTATTCAGCGGACTGACTTTTGCCCATTTTTTGGATGCTATGAAATTGCCTAAAAATCTTCTATTATTAAAGCATCCCTATGAAGATGCATCTTTTAATATGCATACCCATATGGAGTTTGCTACACAAGAAGAGTTTGGTCAGTTGAGAAGAGCGCGTGCAAATAAGAAAAGTGAATTTTGTTGGATTGATTTTAGGAGTGAAAAGCAATTAAATTCTTTGACGCCTCAAGAACAAGCCGAATTGCTGTATATTGGCCACAAAAAAGAGCCGCTCAAGACACCGTTTTATTTAACTCTTCAAAATGAATTTGTCTATTTATCGAGTGAAGAAGAAGAAACCACAAAAATTTACTTCCGCAAATTAGAGCGCCTGAATGAGCTGGTCGGAAATTACTTTACGTATTTAATTCGGCGAGAAGAGAACGGACAGAACTTTTGGCGACGTAAAGCAAAAGACTTAATCCCAGAGTTGCCTGCTGAAATTCTTCAATCCTTGAAAAAGAATTATCGTGAAGGCGTACTCATTTCATTGGCAGACCCCGAAAAAACGAAAAACACGATTGAATTGCACATTCGTCCAGTAGAAGAGATTTCATTTTTGGATGAATTTTGGTCCGACATTGAAGAATATACAAAACAAGGGGTTTCACGTAAGATTATCTACGATAGAAAACAAAAAACGTGGAAATGATACCTGTCAGCAGGTATCATTTTTTTGAATCGATGCTCTACTCCAACTGAGCAAGTGTAAAAAGAAAGAAGGGAATTACATGGCCTGGATTTATCTCATGATTGCGGGAATTACAGAAATTTTATGGGCAATCGGCTTGAAGTTTGCTGAAGGCTTTACGAACTTAGTTCCTTCACTTATAACATTTGTTTTTATCGTCATCAGCTTTATGTTGTTTGCGATTGCGATGAAAACAATTCCAATCGGTACGGCTTATGCAGTATTTACTGGTATTGGTGCTGCAGGTACAGCCATTTTAGGTATCGTTTTATTTAATGAAAACGCTAGTTTAGAAAAGCTGTTCTTTTTAAGTTTATTGCTAGTTGGGATAATTGGGTTAAAAGTTTTAGACGGGAAAGAAACTTCGAGTAAGGGCGTGCAGTCATGATGGATTGGCTGATATTAATAATTGCGGGATTGTTTGAAGTGGCGTTTGTCACTACTATGAAACTATCCAACGGCTTTAAGATAAAACGGTACACAGCGCTAACGATTTTGTGCGGCGCGCTTAGCTTTTATTTGCTGTCACTGGCGTTAACAACAATTGCGCTTGGAACAGGCTATGCTGTATGGACAGGCATCGGTGCTGCAGGAAGCGTTCTAGTCGGTATGCTATTTTTCAAAGAAAGCAAGCAACTAGCAAAAATATTTTTTCTATCCTGTATTTTAGCAGGAGTCATTGGCCTGAAAATTTTCGGTGGCTGACATGAAAAAAATATTAGTCACTGCAGGTTCGTGATAAACTAAGAAATATGGATAACGAAATGAGGTCTCTTGGATGAAAAAACGAGTCGGTTTATTATATGGAGGCAAATCGGCAGAGCATGAAGTTTCTCTGTCTACAGCCTTAGCAGTTACAAATGCAATAGATTTTGAAGCATATGAAATTTACCCAATTTATATCACGCAAGACGGCGAGTGGAGAAAAGGGGATCGTCTTGAAGGCGCAGTAAAAACAATTGAACAGCTTCAATTGCCTGGAGAATCTTCGAAACCCAATGATATTTCTGGATTTCTTCCATCACAAAGTAGTGACGTGCTGGACGTTATTATTCCCTTGTTGCATGGACCAAATGGCGAAGATGGAACGGTTCAAGGTCTTCTTGAAGTGATGAATATCCCATATGTTGGGAATGGTGTACTGGCATCTTCTGCAGGTATGGACAAAGTCGTAATGAAGCAATTATTTGAGCAGGCAGGTTTAAAACAAACGCCTTATGTGTATTTTATAAGAAGAGACTGGGATCAGAACCAAGGTTTTTGGTTGGATAAAATAGAATCAGAACTTGTATGGCCGCTTTTTGTGAAACCTGCTAATTTAGGATCAAGTGTAGGAATCAGCAAGGCTGACAATCGCGAAGAACTAATTTTAGCCGTAAAAGAAGCATTGAAATTTGATCGCAAAATCGTCATTGAACAAGGAGTGGAAGCTCGTGAAATCGAAGTTGGCGTTCTCGGAAATGACGAACCAGCTTGTTCAGTAGCAGGTGAAATTAAGCCATTAAAAGCTTTTTATGATTACCAGGCGAAGTACAAAGACGGCAATACAGCCATGATTATTCCGGCTGAATTAGACGAATCGGTTTATGCAAGACTAGAAACAGATGCTAAGAAAGCCTTTAAAATACTGGACTGTTCTGGGCTTGTCCGAGCAGATTTTTTTGTCACAGTGGATAGTGAAATTCTAATTAACGAAGTGAATACATTACCAGGCTTTACACCTTACAGTATGTTCCCGTTACTGTGGGAACATACTGGTTTGCCTTATCCGAAGTTAATTGAACGCCTTATCGCTTTAGCAATCGAACGGCACGAAGAAAAACAATTACTGCAAGTTAAAATAGACTGAGTGGAGAAACCAAATGAAAAAAAAGATTGAACAAGTAGCCAAATGGCTAGACATCAAAACTAATTTAAAGGGCTTCGACGTTACAGGGGTCTCAATTAACACGAGAACGCTCGAGCCGGGTGATTTGTTCATCCCTTTTCGTGGAGAAAAAGTAAATGGACATAAGTACGTCCGTTCAGCTATCGAATTAGGTGCGGTAGCTTCTTTATGGCAGCGCGATGAGCCAGGAGCACCAGAAGATTTACCGTTGCTATTTGTGGACGATTGCGAAGTAGCTTTGCAAGAGATGGCTCGTACGTACCGCGATGAATTGTCAGCGATTGTGATTGGAATCACCGGTTCAAATGGTAAAACTTCGACAAAGGATCTGGTAGCAAGTGTCTTAAAGCCTTATTTTAAAGTGCAGAAAACGCCAGGTAACTTTAATAATCAGCTAGGTTTGCCTCTAACCATTTTGTCTCTAGAAGAAGATACGAAAGTTGCTGTCCTCGAAATGGGAATGAGCGGCAAAGGACAAATTGAGTTTTTGTCAGAATTAGCGCGTCCCGATTATGCCATTATCACCAATATAGGCGAAGCACATTTGCAAGACCTTGGATCTCGTGAAGCTATCGCCGAAGCGAAATTCGAAATTACTGCAGGTTTACAACAGCATGGCAAGCTTTTCTATGATGGCGATGAGCCTCTATTGCAACCCTTTATGGAAACTTTTCCACAAGGTGTTTCTTTTGGATTCGACGACAACAATGAGTTGACAGTGACAGATATTAAAGCTACTGAAGATGGCAGCAGCTTTATGGTTAGTGGGATTATAGACGCTGCATTCACTATTCCAGTTTTAGGGGAGCATCAAGTGAAAAATACGCTTGCCGCTATTTTGGTTGCACTCGAAGCAGGCTTATCGGAAGAGCAAATCCGTAAATCTTTAAAAGATGCAGCACTGACCGATATGCGGATGCAGATGATTCAAGCAGATAACGGTGCGATGTTTATTAACGACGCTTACAATGCAGCTCCGTCATCAATGACTGCAGCGCTAAATTTTATTCGTGAAACGACAATGAAAGACAAAAAGTGGGTAGTGCTAGGGGATATGCTTGAACTTGGAGACAATGAGCAAAACTATCACGAAGCACTTAGTAAGTACATTTCGGATAATTTAGCAGGCGTTTGTCTATATGGTCCTCGTATGAAGTGGCTTTACGATAAGTTGCAGCCGAGTTATGCAGGCAAGCTATTATGGAGCGAAACGGAATATGAACCGATTATCAAGCTGTTGCAAACTTATACAAATAAAGACTCCGTTATCTTGGTAAAAGGTTCTCGGGGGATGGCTTTAGAAAACATTATCGAACCTTTCGTCACAGCGTAGTTGTGGAAAAGTGCAATTGACGGTGATGTTTGAAATACCACGTTGTTAAGTGGTGAGAAGAGGCGAGTGGATTGAAAACTGGTGTTCTTTGTATACACGGCTTTACAGGAGGACCGTTTGAAGTTGAGCCTTTTGTTGATTTTTTAAACGAACAAACCGACTGGATTGTAGAAATACCGACACTGCCAGGGCACGGTGAAAAACTAGCGCTAAAGAGAATGTCGGCAGAAAGTTGGATGATGGAAGCGGAATTAGCCTTAAAAAGGCTAAAAAAATCAGCGGATCACATCATTGTTGTCGGATTTTCGATGGGTGGTTTGATTGCTATGTATTTGGCCATGCGCTATAAGATCGACCGGCTTGTACTATTAAGTGCTGCTGCTAAATACATTAGCCCAGTACAGATTCTTAAAGAAGTGCAAGAGGCATTAAAAGATATAGTATCTGGAAAAATAGCAGAAAATGCACCTTTGCATCTTTACCAATACAAACTGACGAATACACCTGTCAGCTCGGCTATTGAATTTTTGCGAGTAGTCAAAATGGTAGAACCTTATTATTCTAAGATTACTGTGCCTGTTTGTATTGTCCAAGGTAACAGGGATAGCATCGTGCCTGCTTCGGCCGCGGACTTTATCTATAACCATATTGGGGCAGTTGAAAAACAGATGATTCGTTCGGAGCTTGGCAAACATTTAATCTGCTATAGCGAAGATCGAGAAGAGTGGTTCGAGGACGTTTTTGAGTTTATGAACAGAGGACTAGAGTAAACTGATTATTGGAACCTTTGCGTATTGATTGCAAATAAAAAAAATACATGTTATTCTTTTGAAAGCAATGGATACATTTTTGAGAAACTCTTCCCCGTGAAGAGTATTTTTTTGAGCAAAACGGTTTGTTCTATAGATAGGGCATCAAACGCCCGCCGATCAGACCGCTCGGCAAAGCCCGAGCTTTTCCTGTTCACACATCCCCTCTGACTTAAAACTACAGAGTATGATTTTCGACGTGAAACTTCCTCATAAAGGCTCGCCCTTGTCACGAATTCATCTAAAATGTACACCATTTGTAAATCAGATGAAGACAAAAGGAGATTGAAAAATTTGGTAAAATTTTCAGAGTTAAATATTAGCGAAACAACTTTAAAGTCCGTAAAACGTATGGGGTTTGAAGAAGCAACACCAATTCAAGAGGGAACAATCCGTCTTGGAATGGAAGGTAAAGACATTATTGGACAAGCGCAAACTGGTACTGGTAAAACTACAGCTTTCGGTATTCCTTTGATTGAAAAAATCGACACTAAAGACGGTAACGTTCAAGGATTAATCATCGCACCAACACGCGAATTGGCAATCCAGGTTTCTGAAGAACTTTACAGATTGGGACAAGATAAAAACGTACGTATTCTTTCAGTATACGGCGGCCAAGAAATTAGCCGACAAATCCGTGCACTTAAAAACCGTCCGCAAATTATCGTTGGTACTCCAGGACGTCTATTAGACCATATCAACCGTCGTACGCTTAAATTGGACAATGTAAACACATTAATCCTTGATGAAGCAGACGAAATGTTGAACATGGGCTTTATCGAAGACATTCAAACAATTATGGCAAGTGTTCCTGATACTCGTCAGACATTGTTGTTCTCAGCAACTATGCCGGATGCAATCCGTCGCATTGCAGAGAAGTTCATGAAAACTCCAGAAATCGTTAAAATCAAATCAAAAGAAATGACTGTTGAAAACATTGAGCAGTTCTACGTGAAGTCTGTAGAGCGCGAGAAATTTGATTTCCTTTCACGTCTTTTGAATGTTCAACAACCGGAACTTGCGATCGTTTTCGGACGCACAAAACGCCGTGTTGATGAATTAGCTAAAGCTTTGAATATCCGCGGCTACCTTGCTGAAGGAATTCATGGTGACTTGAGCCAAGCAAAACGTATGTCTGTTTTAAAACAGTTTAAAGCCGGCAAAATCGATATCTTGGTAGCAACAGATGTAGCAGCTCGCGGACTTGATATCTCAGGCGTGTCACACGTATACAACTTTGATATTCCACAAGATCCTGAAAGCTATGTTCACCGTATCGGCCGTACGGGTCGTGCAGGTAAAAAAGGAGTCGCAGTAACGTTTGTAACACCACGTGAAATGGGCTACTTGGGCATTGTTGAACGCACTACGAAGAAAAAAATGGAAGCTTTAATTCCTCCAACTGCGAACGAGGCTGTACTTGGTCAAAAACGCGTTGCGATGGAACAATTGTTTGAAATGACAGAGAAAAACAATCTTGGCGATTACCGTGAATTCGCGGCGCAAATGCTTGAAAAGCATGATGCGGTTGACTTGATTGCAGCAGCTCTTAAAACAATGACTAAAGAACCGGAAGATGTTCCAGTATCAATTTCCGAAGAACGTCCTTTGCCATCACGTGGAGGCGGCGGATATAAAGGTAAAGGCGGCGGCGGACGCAGTTCTGGAGGCGGCGGTTACAAAGGTAATCGTTCATCAGGTTCAGCTCGTCCATCATCAAGCCGTGGAGCAAGCTCAGGCGCAAGCCGTCGTCGTGAAGGCGGAAGTGCAACTGGCGGCGGACGTCCAGGACGTACGACTCGTCGTAGCGAATCTTAATACCGATTAATTCAAAGGACGTATGCCGAACAGGAAACTGTTTGGCGTACGTTCTTTTTTGCTGTCTACATATCATGTACAATGGAATGAAACGTCTGAATAAGTAACTCGTATACTGATAAAGAAGCGATTGGAGAGAAATAAATGGAAAATCAGCCCAAAAATCAAATTTCAAGAAAAGGCTTAACGGTTTGGCGTGTTTACGGCAGTATGGAAACTACGGTTATTGCGCTGGTTGCTATTGGGGCAGGTGTGTTAACGTATTTCTTTGATTGGCCACAATGGTTATATGCTGTTTACGGTGCGGTTATTTTGCTGTTTGGCTTTTTGCTCATTTACTTATTTCCGAAGATTCGTTGGCAGCGCTGGCGTTATGAAGTGCGAGAACAGGAAATTGAATTACAGCATGGCTTGTTCATTGTGACCCGTACATTAGTACCCATGGTTCGTGTCCAGCACGTAGATACTGAGCAAGGACCAATTTTACGAAAATATGATTTGGCACAAATTTCGATTTCGACAGCGGCAACCACTCATACAATTCCGGCATTGATAACGGCGGAGGCTGATGAACTAAGAGCTAGAATTTCTAGTTTAGCAAGGGTGGCGGAAGATGATGTCTAAAGAACGCTATAAACTGCATCCCATTTCTGCTTTTTTAAATTTCATTAAAGGATTAAAGGAATTAATCCTACCGTTTATTATTATTTTTGGAGTCAATCTATTCAGAGACGGTGGAATTAGCTCGATGTTCAATCAAGGATGGCAGGGGTTAATTCCGGTATTAATAGGAAGCGTTGTGTTAATTTTTCTGTTAGTTGGTGGAATTATTAAGTGGAAGCGTTTTGTGTATTGGTTCGAGGATGGAGAATTACGGATTGAGTATGGCCTATTTGTAAAGAAAAAGAGGTATATTCCGTTCGAACGGATTCAAAGTCTAAATTATACAGAAGGAATTTTTCATCGGCCATTTGGGTTAGTAAAAGTGAAAGTAGAAACAGCAGGCTCAGGAAAAGTGGGGCAGGCCGAAGCTGAACTAACAGCAATTTCGCGAGAAGATGCAGATCGTATCGAAAATGAAATAGAAAAAGCTAAGCAACATCCTACAGAAGAAGTTTTTTCAGAAATGGGACCGATAGAATATGTGGAAGTCCCTGCTAAAAAAGTGACTACAGAACTTTATCGCATGTCTATAAAAGAATTAATGATTCTTGCAACGACTTCCGGCGGAATTGGCGTAGTCATTTCAGCAGTCGCAATTTTTCTTTCCCAATTTTCTGAGTTTATACCGTATGATGCCATTTATGAAGAAGTCATGCTATTTTTGCGTTTTGGTGTATTGATTGTTGCGTTAACACTCTTTTTTATCTTATTGATTGCATGGATTATTTCCGTAATTATGACAATTGTCGCAAATTACCAATTTAGCCTTCAACGCGATGAAGACCATATTTATATTACTAGAGGATTATTAGAGAAAAAGAAAATTTCAATTCCGTTAAAGCGAGTTCAAGGAATTAAAGTGAGTCAGAATCCTTTGCGTGAGCTTTTTGGATATGCGACGGTCGTAGTTGAAAGTGCAGGTGGCTCAGTTGGCGATAAGGATGAAAAAATTCGTCTGTTTCCGTTAGTGAAAGTGAGTCGGATGCGACCTATACTAACAGAGCTGTTTCCGGAACTGCAATGGACACCGGAATTGGTTAAGGCGCCGAAACGCAGCATTCACTTTTTCTATCGCCTGAATTTAGTTTGGCTGTTTCCTGGGATTGTCGCTTTAGGTTATTTTTTCTATCCATATGGATTGCTAACGTTTTTTGTTGTGCCGATTATTGTCATCTCTGGAGTTTGGCAGCACAGGACGGTCGGCTATTCGTTAGCTGAAAAGCAACTAACGATGCAATTTAGAGGGCTTAGTAAAAATCGCTATTATATTTTGAAAAAAAGGATTCAAGTTATTCAAGTGACGCAAAGCTATTTCCAGCGTCGTAAAGGA
Source organism: Planococcus sp. S3-L1 (assembly GCF_030063085.1). Lineage (NCBI taxonomy): Bacteria > Bacillati > Bacillota > Bacilli > Caryophanales > Caryophanaceae > Planococcus > Planococcus sp. S3-L1. The sequence goes on from NZ_JASISN010000017.1 coordinate 52,016, forward strand.
ATTGCATCGATTCATGCAACGATTAAAGCGGGTATGGCAGGAGCTACTGCAACGATTGCCCACATGGAAAAAGAAGACGCAAGTCGGATTTTGTCTTGGTATGAACCATCTGGAACAAAAGAGGTTGAAGAGTAAAGAAGTCCAAAAAAACAGCCGGAATGTAATATTCCGGCTGTTTTTATTTTTTAGCTCGCCAGCTAACAATTCGTTTAGGGTGGAAGTAGCTGAGTCCAATAAGGAACCCGGTAATCATTCCGGCGATGTGGGCTGTTACGTTAACGTTTGGCGTCAGGAAAGTCATGACTATACTAATGACGATAATAGGGAGTATAATTTGTTTGAGTTGCGGTAAAGCACGTCCTCCGTAATACACCAATGCGCCAAATGCACCAAAGACTCCAAAAATCGCACCACTCGCTCCGACATGTGCGTAATCGAGCGGCTGTAAAAAGTAAGTAGCCGCAGAAGCGAAAAATCCTGCCAACAGGTAGATTGTAATGAAACGAACTTTTCCAGTCAAACGTTCTAATTCAGGTCCGAACAAGAACAAGGAGAACATGTTAAACAGGAGATGCATCAATCCTCCATGTAAAAACATGGGTGTAATGAATCGCCACCACTGACCTTCAGCAATGTAAAAGTTGGATCCAACGCCATAAAAGTAAAGCCAATCACCGAGTAAAGGCAATAAACCCAGTACATAGACCAATAAATTAAGCGTGATCAAAGTAGAAACGACCGGATATAGCCGCAAGTATTGCTTAAAGCTTTCTGTTCGAATAAACATTTTGTCACCTCTATTTCATACATTTAATTATACCTGTTACTGGTTTGTGATTGAAAGGAGAAACATTTATGATTACAGGAATTGGGATAGATATCGTTGAATTGTCGCGAATTCGACGAATAGATGCCAAGTCACCAAAATTTCGCGAACGTGTATTAACTGAATTTGAACAGGCTGAATACAGTCGGTTAACAGAAACGAGAAAAGCAGAGTTTTTAGCAGGGCGCTTTGCGGCTAAAGAAGCATTTTCTAAAGCTAAAGGCACTGGAATTGGTGGTGCCTGTTCTTTTCAAGATATTGAAATTAGAAAAGATGCTAAAGGCAAGCCGTCTATTTATTTCAAGCATATGGAAACGGGTCTAGTATCGATTACTCATTCCAAAGAATTTGCAGCGGCACAAGTTCTTCTACAAACAATTTAACTGGGTGGTGTCAACATGACAGAACAGTATCGACCGACAAAAGCGGTCATTAGTCTAGAAGCAATCAAAAAAAATTTAACCGTGTTTCAAGAAAAAAGTGGAGATGCGAAAGTGATTGCAGTGGTAAAAGCAGATGCTTACGGACATGGGGTTTTAGCGGTGGCAAAGGCAGTTATCGAAACGGGTGTCGATATGCTAGCAGTTGCAACACCAGACGAAGCTCTTTTCCTGCGCGACCAAGGCATTGAAACGGAGTTACTGGTACTAGGTGCGACACCTGCCAAATTTATTCGGGTTGCGCAACAGCGCAATATTATTGTGACAGCTATTTCTCTTGATTGGTTATCGATGGCTGCGAGTCATTTGGAAGAGAAGTTAGAGATGCTAAAAATTCACTTGAAAGTCGATACCGGGATGAGACGCATTGGTATTCAACTGGATGAAGTAGATCAGGCGCTAGGCATTATTGCGGATCACGACTTTAGTTTTAACGGGATCTTTACGCATTTCGCAACTGCAGACGAAGAGGATTCTTCTCTATTTAACCAACAGGTTCACGCCATGAATAGTGTCATTAAACAATTGGAAGACCCGTCTGTGATGGTCCATGTATCCAATAGTGCAGCCGCCATCATGCATCCAGAGTTGACGAGTGACGCGGTGCGCGTAGGAATTTCGTTGTACGGCATTGCGCCTTCTCCGTACGTCGGTCAGGAAATGGAATTTCATTTGTATCCTGCACTGAGCCTGGAAACAGAAATTGTTCATGTGAAAAAAGTAAAAGCTGGAGAAGCGTTAAGTTACGGAGCGACTTACCGTGCGGCACGAGACGAGTGGGTTGGAACGATTCCAATTGGTTATGCAGATGGCATGTTGCGAGGACTACAAGGGCAGGATGTGTTAGTAAACGGACAACGTACTCCGATTATTGGGCGGATTTGTATGGATCAATGTATGATTCGACTTTCTAAAAAGGTGCCTGTGGGTGAAAAAGTCCAGTTGATTGGACGTCAAGGAGAGCAGCAAATTTTTATTGATGAGTGGGCTGATAGACTGAAGACAATTCCATATGAAATTCCTTGTATCTTAACAAAACGAGTACCGCGTGTTTACTCCGAAAGCGAGGAGGTTTCCGATTTGTCTTTTCACAAGCTTGATAAAATGGTAAGATGAAGCAGACGAAGACAGAAGAACGGGATTTTCGGAGGTGTCGGCTGTGTACGAGAAGTCAAAGACAAAAGAAGTGGTTGTGAAAATGCCAAAGCAATTTATTTCAGAGTTGACAACTCATTCAAATGAGCATGTCCAAGAAAGTGGAGATTATATTTATGTTTCCACAAGCCGGGTGACAAAAAATCTGTATGACTCATATCATATTCGAGAAGCGATGATCAAAGGCTACGTGGAGATGTCTCAAATCAATCTATCGATTGCTTGTGAATGTTCTCACGCTGAGTATGAAGCGGAGCATATGACTGTCCGACTCGTAAGCGGAGGGTGACAACTTGATTGTAAAACGCGGAGATGTTTTTTTTGCGGAATTATCGCCAGTCGTCGGGTCTGAGCAGGGTGGGACCCGACCTGTACTGGTGATTCAAAACGATATAGGGAATCGTTTTAGTCCCACTGTTATTATTGCAGCAATCACGGCGCAAATTCAAAAAGCCAAATTACCGACTCATGTAGAAATCAACGCCAAGAAATACGGCTTTGAGCGCGATTCCGTTATTTTGCTAGAACAATTGCGAACCATTGACAAGTCGCGACTGACCGACAAAATTACGCAGCTTGACGACACTTTGATGGAAAAAGTAGACGAAGCATTAGAAATCAGCGTAGGTCTTGTTAAATTTTAAGCATACATATTCTTTTAAAGGCACCTCGAGAATCTTTCTCGAGGTGTTTTTTTAAACAAGTAACCTTACTGACAAAAAAGATGTGAAAAAAACGAATTTCCGATACAATAAAGAGTAGCAGATAAAATTAGCGATACATAGTGTCACAGGGAGGGTTTTCAATCTATATGAATAAACAAATGGCTCAATATATACAGGGCAACTTAACCGAAATCGTTTCAAAATGGCAAGAAAAAATGAAAGATGAAAAAAACGAACGTTCTTTTCAGTTGATGCCTGAAGAACTAATGAATCAAACGAGCCAAGAATTCGCAGAACTAATGATTTCTAATTTACTGGAAAGCCATCAAGCTTATGAAAGTCGTGTAAACGATTTTGCTGAGAAAGTTGTGCGTCTTGGTTGGTCTATCACATTTGTTACGAAGGCAATCAATCATTTTGCTGAAATTGTTTACGAAGACTTAACAAAAGAAGAAATCATCCATGAAGGTAATCTGGCTGCTTATATAGAAGAATTCTCTAAGTGGATATCACCAATTCGTGAAAGTACTATTCAAGCCTACTCAAAAACATGGGAACGTACGGTAAGCTTGCAAAAAATTGCGTTGCAAGAATTGTCGGCATCATTAATTCCTGTGTTCGATAAAGTGTCAGTCATGCCGCTAGTAGGCACAATAGATACAGAGCGAGCAAAGTTGATTATGGAGAACTTATTGGAAGGTGTCGTGAAGCATCGTGCAGAAGTTGTATTGCTCGATATTACTGGCGTTCCAGTAGTAGACACCATGGTCGCACATCATATTATTCAAGCAGCAGATGCTGTACGTTTAGTAGGCGCGAAATGTATGCTCGTCGGAATTCGTCCTGAAATTGCCCAGACAATTGTTACGCTCGGCATTAATTTGAACGACTTTACGACAACGAGTACTTTACAGCGAGGCGTAGAACAGGCGTTAGCTTGGACGAATCGAAAAATTGTGGAGGTTGAAGACTGATGAATTTTAGAATTCCAATTTTAAAGTTAAGAGATACATTAATCGTCTCGATTCAATGGGAACTTGATGACCAAACGGCTCTTCAATTTCAAGAAGACTTATTGGCGAAATTACATGAAACAAGTGCACGTGGTGTCGTCATCGATTTGACGTCGATTGATTTTATCGATTCATTTATTGCGAAAGTTCTGGGGGATGTCATCAGTATGTCGAGTTTGATGGGGGCCAGAGTAGTTATTACCGGTATCCAACCAGCAGTTGCTATCACTTTAATCGAGTTGGGAATTCGACTTGAAGATGTTATGACAGCGCTAGATTTAGAAAATGGTTTGGATAAACTTCAATTGGAATTGGAGGCTTAACAATGAACGGTGAGTCCTCAGTTGAAATTTTAACAGAATGGGATATTGTTGCTGCACGACAACTCGGACGCAATGTAGCGAAAGAGCTTGGCTTTGGCACGGTTGACCAGGCCCGTATTACAACGGCTATCAGCGAGCTTGCGCGCAATATTTATTTATATGCTGGAAAAGGCAGGATCGAAATTCAACAATTAACCCAAAATGGCCTTAAAGGCATTTTGATTATTGCTGCAGACAATGGTCCAGGGATTCCGGATATCCGTCAAGTGATGGAAGATGGTTTTACAACTTCTGGCGGATTGGGAGCAGGACTTCCAGGCGTTAAGCGGTTAATGGATGATTTTAAAATTGAAACTAGTATAGGTGAAGGCACAGATATACGAGCTACTAAGTGGCTTCGTTAGGGGGAACACCCAATGGTTCAGGAAATCGAGAATCAATATAAAGAGATTTTAAATGAATACATGAAAAAACAAACAGAACAAAATTTGTATGTCGGCCAAAATTTTAGCCGACAGCTCATCTTGGAGAATATCGCTCCTGAAGAAGTGATCAGTATGCATAAAGTAGCAATTCAAGAACTTTATGGTGAATTGCCAGATATAGTCTGGCATTCATTTGATTTTTTGATTGAAATGATGATCAATTACGGATTGGCACTTCAAGAACGACAGAGTCTTATCAAACAACAGGAAGAGCTAAAAGTAGAAATGGATTTGGCAGCAAATGTCCAAGAAACCTTGCTGAAAACTAAATTACCTTTATTAGAAGGTTTGGATATCGGCCTTCTTTCGATCCCTGCGCGAAAAATGAACGGGGATTATATTTATTTTGTTAGTGACCAAGAAGGCTATGCTGGGGTGGCAGTTGCGGATGTAATCGGCAAAGGCCTTCCGGCTGCTCTTTGCATGTCTATGATTAAATTTGGTATGGATAGTTTGAACAGTGCACATGCGCTACCCAAAGACGTATTAAGTGTCATTAATCGAATTGTTGAAAAAAGTATTGATGACTCGATGTTCGTTTCTATGTTTTATGGGAACTACGATGCTAAACGAGCACGTTTAACTTATGGCTCAGCAGGACATGAACCCGCTATTTTATATCGTGCAAAAGACAATGAATTTACGGAGTTATATGCAAAAGGTCTACTGTTAGGGGTATCCCCCGCCGCGGTCTACGAAGAACATACAGTCGATTTAGAAAATGGTGACTTGGTCATCATGATGACAGACGGAGTAACTGAAGGCCGAAATGAAGAAGGCTTTATCGAACGCGAAGTTATTTATGAGTTAATTGAGCATAAAAAAACAGAATCGGCACAAGCCATTGTGCAATATGTTTACGACGAGCTTGAAAAGATGCAAAATGCGCAATTCCAAGACGATTTCACGCTAGTAATTTATAAAAAAGTTTAACGACAGGTTTACCTGCCAACTAATTGTGGTATTAATGCTTAGAATAGACTTTTTTTAGTGAAATTGAATTTTAAAAAAACGGGGTGTCAAATCACAATGAATATTCAAGTAGATTTAACTGAATCGAATAATGTTCTTGAAGGATTTATCGGCGGAGAAATTGATGCGCACACTGCACCAGTTTTACGTGGAAAATTAGAAACTTACCAGAATCACCAAGGATTAAAAGCAGAGTTGGATCTTTCCGACGTTAATTATATGGACAGTACAGGACTTGGAGTTTTTGTCGCTTTTTATAAATCAATTAATTCAAATGGCGGACATGTAAAGTTAAAAGGACTTTCAGCACGACTAAAACGACTGTTTGACATTACAGGTCTCGGTGACATTATGGATATCGAATCTGCAGAGAAGGGTGGGAACTAGCATGCGTCCTTTTGATTACGTAGAAATGCGCGTTCCTGCCAAATCACAATATGTTGGAGTTGCACGACTTACCATTTCAGGTTTAGCTAGCCGTGTTGGTTTTTCTTTTGACGATATTGAAGATTTAAAAATCGCTGCAAGTGAAGCCGTAACAAATGCAGTTCAGCATGCTTATGCAGAAGATGAGCAAGGTGAAGTGGTTATCGGATGTGCATTGTATGAAGATAAAATTGAGATTATGGTAGCAGACCACGGCAAAAGCTTTAATTTTGAAGAAACAAAAGCAAAAGTTGGTCCATATCACGACCAAGAAGAAGGTGCTTTTCTCCGTGAAGGAGGCCTCGGCTTGTATTTAATCGAAACATTAATGGATGAAGTTAAAGTTCATCATCAAGAAGGAGTAACAATCTTTATGACAAAGCATGTTGAAGGAGAGCAGGTGGAAAAGGATGTCGAAACAGTCTCATCCTAATCAACCTACTAAAGAGCAGGTGCTTGATTGGATTGAAGCTTACCAAAAGACGGAAGATGAAGAAGCCCAAACAAATTTGGTGCTAAATTATAAGCGCCTTGTTGAATCCATTGCGCGAAAGTACTCAAATGGGAAATCGTATCACGAAGATATTGCGCAAGTAGGCATGCTTGGACTTTTAGGGGCTATCAGACGGTACGATCCATCATTTGGTCGTAGCTTTGAGGCTTTTGCTGTGCCTACAATTATCGGAGAAATTAAACGATTTTTGCGTGATAAGACTTGGGCAATCCATGTTCCACGACGGATAAAAGAATTAGGGCCCCGTATTAAAGCGACGGTTGAGGTGTTAACAAGAGAGCTTCAACGTTCGCCGCAAGTGTGGGAAATTGCCGAATACCTGGATGTTGAAGAAGATGACATTTTAGAAGCAATGGAAATGGGTAAAAGCTATCAAGCACTTTCGATGGACCACTCTTTAGAGGCGGATTCAGACGGTAGTACCGTCACATTATTTGATGTAGTAGGCCAGGAAGACGATGGTTACGAGAAAGTGGATCAGCGGATGCTTGTAGCTGAAGCGATGAACGTGCTTTCTGAGCGAGAAAAGCAAATCATCCAATTCACTTACATAGAGCAGCTGAGCCAAAAACAAGCCGGAGACAAGCTTGGTATTTCTCAAATGCACGTTTCCCGGTTACAGAGAAAAGCTATTAAAAAACTCCAAGAAGCTATCTTAGCAGCGGGCGGAGTTTTGTAGTGGAGAGCATTCAGCATAATCTTGTGAATGCTTTTATTTTCAACGAAGCAAAAAAAGGGAATTATGAATCTGGTGACAGCTACCATACGGTCTTAACAGATGATTATTTTATTTGCTCCGTAGCTGATGGATTAGGGAGTGGGCCAATTGCGCGTGAATCGTCTCAGGTCATCCCTCAGATTTTAAGAGAGTTTCATCATGAAACGATCGATCAATTGATGTATCGTTTTAATGGATTAATGCTTCAAAAGCGTGGTGCTGCTGTTGCTATTTTTAAAGTTGATTTCAAGAAAAAAACGCTTGAATATAGCTGCGTCGGCAATATTCGGTTTTATGTATATCGCAAAGCAACAGATGAAATTATCTATCCATTGCCAGTGATGGGTTATCTGTCAGGACGTCCGCAAAAATTACGTACTCAACTGTATACGTATGTAGAGAACGATCTGTTCTTGATTCACTCTGATGGGGTGGATTTAAGAAACCCAAAAGCTATGATGCGAAAAGCTTCAGTTCCAGAGCAATTGTATCGTGATATTCTAGAATCCATCCAAACGGGTGATGATGCTACATTCATAACAGGAAGCCTACTCAAATGAGTTGGCTTCTTTTTTATATGGACGATCTTGAACAAGGAATAGGGACGTCGTAGGCTGCTCTTTTCTGAATGTGTTAAAATAAGAAAGAATTGAAGGGGAGTGTCCAGATGGAAGCGCAACAAATTCATGCATTAATTGCAAAAGAAACGGGCGTGCGAAAAGATCAAGTCGCACAAGTTATCGCATTAATCGAAGATGGCAACACCGTACCTTTTATTGCACGTTACCGAAAAGAAGCAACCGGATCTTTGGATGAAGTCCAGATTAAAGCGATTGATGACCGGTATACATACATTCAGAATTTAGAGCAACGGAAAATAGAAGTAATTCGTTCGATATCAGAACAGGAAAAACTAACAGAAGAACTGGAAAAAGCGATTCACAATGCCACTGTGTTGCAGCGGCTAGAAGATTTATATCGTCCATACAAACAAAAACGCCGGACAAAAGCGACTATTGCAAAAGAAAAAGGGTTGCAGCCGTTAGCGGATTGGTTACTAGAGCCTGGCGATGAAACAGTGACTGAAAAGGCTAAGGAATTTGTCGATGTACAGGCAGATGTCGCTTCGACTGAAGAGGCAATTCAAGGAGCACAGGATATTCTAGCGGAATTATTTGCTGACGATCCTGATATCCGAGAAAAAATTCGTTATATGACACGAAAAGATGGAACCATCGCCACCGTAGCCAAAAAAAATCACGAAGACGACAAGCAAGTCTTCCAAATGTATTACGAATACGAAGAAGCTATCCAAAAAATTGTGCCGCATCGAATTTTAGCGATTAATCGAGGAGAAAAAGAAGACGTTCTAAAAGTTTCCATTAATCCGCCTGTGGATCGCATCGTGACTTTGATGAAAAATAATTGGATAAAGCAAACGCGTTCAACAACAGATGTGATAGCCGGAGCGATTGAAGACAGCTACAAACGATTGATCCAACCCTCTGTTGAGCGGGAAATTCGAACTGAACTAAGTGAAAAAGGAGAAGCACAAGCCATTCATATTTTTTCGGAAAATCTGCGGAATCTTTTACTGCAGCCACCGATGAAAAACAAAATGGTTTTAGGAGTGGACCCAGCTTATCGGACAGGCTGCAAGCTTGCAGTCATTGATGAAACAGGCAAGCTGTTAGAAGTGGCAGTGATTTATCCGCATCCACCCAAATCAGATCTAGCTGGCTCGAAGAAAATGATGGAACGCTTAACAGCTAAATACCCAATTGAAATTATGGCAATTGGTAACGGTACTGCATCACGAGAAACAGAACAATTTGTTGCGGACTTTTTGTCGGAAACTTCGGCAGATATCTCTTACGTGATTGTAAATGAAGCAGGAGCTAGTGTTTATTCGGCATCTGACATTGCACGAGCAGAGTTTCCAGACTTAAAAGTGGAAGAGCGGAGTGCGGCTTCGATTGCACGCCGTCTACAAGATCCACTCTCGGAGTTGGTAAAGATTGATCCAAAAGCGGTGGGGGTTGGACAATACCAGCACGATGTTTCTCAAAAGAAATTAGCGGACCAGTTAACTTTTGTTGTTGAGACGGCGGTTAACCAAGTTGGGGTCAATGTCAACTCGGCTTCTTCTTCTTTGTTGCACTATGTAGCAGGCCTAAGTAAAACCGTTGCGGAAAATGTCATCAAGGTGCGAGATGAGAACGGGCGCTTTACTTCGCGAGCACAATTGAAAAAAATTCCGCGTCTAGGTGCGAAAACGTATGAACAGGCAATTGGATTTTTGCGGATTCCGGAAGGAAAGAATCCACTGGATGCAACGGGCATCCATCCCGAGAGTTATGACATCGCAGAAAAGTTACTGAAATTAGTAGGTGAAGACAAGAAGTCTGTCGGAAAAGCAGGACTCTCAGAAAAACTTGAAGCACTCGAGCTAAGCGAGTTGAGTGCAGAGTGGAGTGTCGGAGAAATTACGTTGAAAGATATTTTGGATGCGTTGAAAAAACCATTCCGTGATCCGCGTGATGAATTCCCACAACCTTTATTGAAAAATGATATTTTGAAAATGGAAGATTTGTTGCCGGGGATGGAAGTGCAGGGGACGGTCCGGAACGTAGTCGACTTTGGAGCGTTTGTTGACATTGGTGTGAAGCAAGATGGGTTAGTGCACATCTCGAAATTGAAAAAAGGATTTGTTAAGCATCCGTTAGAAGTCGTAGCGGTCGGAGACATTGTCACTGCTTGGGTAGAAAAAGTAGAGAAAGACAAAGGGCGCATTGCTTTGACGATGCTACAGCCAAAAGAGCAAATCCTTTAATCTAGAACAATAGGGGAGTTAACATGACGAACGAAGAATTGACGAGATTGATTAAGGAAATCTCGCTGACTAGTTTTCATAAGCCTTTCCAACACGAAGGTGTTTTTAATTTTAGGCTTCGAACGACAGGGGGGAGATACCTACTGCGTTCTCATAATATTGAAATCAATCCAAGCTCTTATGAGAAATTTGGTTATGAGGAACTCGAAGGCATTATCAAACATGAACTATGTCATTATCACCTTCATATAGAAGGAAGAGGCTATAAGCATCGAGATCAGGACTTCAGGGAATTACTAAAGGAAACCGGTTCGCCGCGCTTTTGTTCTTTACTGGAAGATAAAAGAAAGAAGTCCGCAGCCAAGTTGTATGTGTACCAATGTGTTGCATGTAAAATGAATTACAGGCGGAAGATTCGTATGAATACGGAGCGTTACAGGTGTGGTCGTTGTTCTGGAAAACTAACAGCGCAATAATAAATTCTTAAGTAGAGAGAGCGATTCAGTTATGAATGGCTCTCTTTTTTGATGCAATTTGAACAAGTTTTTTAGCTGGGGAAAATAAATGTTGAATTTAAATGAAAAAGGTATTGACGATTCCCTTAGATCTCTTTATAATAGAAAAAGTCGACAAGTACTTAAGTGTCATTCCGAAGTAGCTCAGTGGTAGAGCACCGCACTGTTAATGCGATGGTCGTAGGTTCGAGTCCTACCTTCGGAGCCATTCATGGCCCCTTGGTCAAGCGGTTAAGACACCGCCCTTTCACGGCGGTAACACGGGTTCGAATCCCGTAGGGGTCACCAACTCTTAAAAAACAATTAATCTGAAAAGTTATAGTTAGATAATAACTGTGTTACACTAATACAAGAGTTAACTAGGGATAAGATAAAAAATGTCTTTGAAAGATTTATCCTTTATGGTGTTAGTACAACGAAGATGTTGTTTTAAAATGACTACGAAAAAATAGTCTACATATTATTGTCGCGGGGTGGAGCAGTTCGGTAGCTCGTTGGGCTCATAACCCAAAGGTCGCAGGTTCAAATCCTGCCCCCGCAACCAAATGGTCCCGTGGTGTAGCGGTTAACATGCCTGCCTGTCACGCA
>NZ_JASISN010000018.1:0-62585 GCF_030063085.1 Planococcus sp. S3-L1
TCTATCTTGATTTGTAGAGAAATTGGGATTTTTTATTTAGGGATTTCCAAATCGTTGCAAATCTACAGTTTGCTGATGCTACTCCAATATCAAATAATATATAAAATGAAATTAGTTAACATATGACGGATTATCGGAAGCATTAAAGTTATGAAATGCAGAAATGCAGAAAAGGAAGAAGGTACATTGAAAAGTACCTTCTTCCTTTTTGTTATCAGGTGCCTACATCAGAAAAATTGATGTTCCAATTTCCTTCTAATCCACATTTTTAATGATTTTAGAGCGTAAGAGATAGATAGTGGCGATTACAAGAATCAGCATACCGCACAGCAGCATGACATCGGAAATGGTGAACTGCATAACAAGAGCCAGCGATACAAACGCATAAGATAAAGGGACCAGCCCATTCGATGAGGCATTGACCAAGCTCATAACACGCCCAATTTTATTCGGGTCGGATTGTGCCTGTATCGTTGAAATCAGTGTGACATTGATAAAAGAAGAAAGGATGCCCATCAGCGAAAGCAATAGAATCCCTTGCCATAGAAAACCAATTTGGCCCAGAAAAGTTAAACAAATCCCGAGTACGCCGATCATCACCAGCATGGTCAATCCGCGTTTTTTCCGCAGATTCAGAATGCCTACCAGAATGGCTCCGGCTAGCATCCCTCCTTGATATGAACTTTGCAGGAAACTTAAATCCAGCACTTCCCCTTTGAGGACACTATCCACTAGCAACGGAATGCCCATCAGCAGCGGACCGAAAAAGAAGAAGTTGATAAAGATTAGAATCACTAACATGTTTTTTAGGAAGGGCATTCCCCATACATACGAAAATCCTTCCTTCAACTCCGATTTCGTGGAGGATCGGTCAGCAATTACGGACCTTTTTTCTTCTTTGATGAGGGAAGAGAACAGAAACGTCAGCAGCAAAAAGCCGGCAATGACTCCGAATAACAGGCTGAAAGACCCGAAAGAAAGAACCCATCCGCCTAACATCGGACCGGAAAAAAGAGCGATTTGATTGGAACTTTGAATAAAGGAATTCGACCGGGGAAGCGACTCTTTCGCCACAACCGATGGTAGAAGTGATGTATTTGCCGGTGAAAAGAATGCATCAACGATTCCAAAGCACAAAGCAAAAAGAATAAGTGGCCATAGTTCCAGTAAGCTAAGCTGAAGTAGTAAAATCATGCTCAGCACCAACAGGCAGCGCACCAAACTGGATATTAGCATGATGCGCGAACGACGGAATCGGTCGGCCCAGACACCGCCAATTGTCATGAACAAGACCCGTGGAACCATAGTCGCCATCATAACGATTCCCAACAGGCTCTCTTTTTCCAGAACGGTGATGATATACCACTGTTCAGCAAACAGGTATGTCGATAAAGCCAGAAAAGATGCGGTACTGGAAAGCCAGAGGAAAATAAACGAACGGTTGCTGAACAAACTTGGAACCGATTTTTCCTGTACAGGTACTTCTGTTACTTGGTCGAATGCCATGGAATTCCTTCTTTCACAAGTCTACTTATCCTTCTTAAACAGTAACTCTTCGATCTGGAAAGCTGTGGACATCAGGTAATAATGCTGTTTGTCGGGATGATCGTCCTCTTCTTTCAACGTCTCCAAGAGTTCGCGGTATTTTTGGGTGAATTCCACAAATTTTTTCTGGCTCACCGTAAATTCGGTTTGAAGCGACAGGTTGTTCCAATCTTCCACGTTGGAGGAATGCAGTTCGAATGATTCATCTGGAGCTGTCAATACTCGGGTTTTCGCTCGGTCGATGACTTCCAGATACGATTGGCGCGTAGCTTCCTTGGATTCGACATACGTGAGCAGATGGTCGGCCGGAATAAATCCTCTGGCGACCGCCTGATAGAATTTCAGGATATTTCCTCCACGTTCTTCTTTTCGGACCAGCTGAATGATTCCGTACTTCTCTAATTCTCGGAGATGATAGAGAACTTTAGCACGTGAAAGGTTGAGTTCCTGAGCTAGCATTTGTCCCGTATGAGGCTGTTCCACTAAATAAATGAGCATTTTGGTGCGCAGCGGATCGCTGATAACTTTCAGTTGTTCGTACGTTTCTAGAATGAAAATCGATTGTTGGTTCATTTATAAAACTCCTTTCTTAACCGGTTAACTTTTGTTAACTAGATTATACACATAGATACTTTATAAGTGCAACTTCTCTAAAGATAGTTATTAATTATCGACCATATTTTAATTAATTTGGGTTAACATATGACCATTATCGGAAGCTGCATAAATAGAAAGGAGAGTAGCTGCATTTTTGATTCGCCTCTACTCTACCTTTTGTCTACAAAAGTGTACTTTTACGAAGGGTGTTCTGAGAGAATCTGCTAACAGAAATATAATGAAGTAAGATTTCAGAAAGTTCTATTTATAATAGAAAGAGGATGGATATTATTGGTATAATGATAGAAGTCAATAAATCTACTACTTGAAAAGGGTTGGATCACTCATGGAGATATCTTTAAATTTATTACAAGAAGTCGATGCAGAAGCGTTATTTAAGTTTGAGTCTGAAAATCGGTGGTTTTTTGAAGAAATGGTTCCAAGTCGAGGAGACGATTACTATACTTTCGAAACATTTTTAAGAAGACATCAAGAATTGCTGAAGGAACAAAAGAATGGCCTTTCTTATTTTTACTTGATTACCAATGATGCTGGAGAAATTTTAGGAAGAATCAACTTGGTTGATAAGAAAGATAACATTGCAGACATAGGATTTAGAGTAGGGGCTACACACGTGGGAAAGGGAATCGGAAATCAGGCATTAAATCTACTATTGAAAACTGATTTAAGTGTGAAACAAATACGTGGGAAAACGACGACTGTTAACCATGCATCGCAAAAGGTGTTAGAAAGAAATGGGTTTAAGCAAGTTCGAGTAGGCGATGAAGAATTCGAAATGAACGGGGAAATAATGAGGTTTACACATTATTTGTGGGAAAATGAAAACCCTCGTTTGTAAAAGAGAATGAATCGATTTTATTGCTACTCAATTTATGAAAAAAATTAAGAAAGTCTGCCTTACGTTTCAATCAGATTCGAACCTGCTTATTAAAAGTTTGAGACTGGTATAAGGTTAAGAGATTTGCCTAATTGAATGTAACAAAATGCAGTTAAGTTACATTCGCTAATGAAAAACATATTCTTCAAAGTAATAAATAATACAATTCATTAAATTTGAAATGGGGTATTTTAGTGAAAGTTGCTTTTTTTGATCGAGATGGAACAATTATCGAAGATTATCCAGATGCCAAATGGACGTTTATAGATAACCCTTCTTTTTTAGAGGGAGCTGTAGAAACTTTAAAAACTGTAATTAGCAAAGGCTATAGAGTTATTATCATCACAAATCAATATCTTATAAACGAGGAATTTATAACCTTAAATCAATACAATGACATCACAAACAAAATGCTCCATATATTACACAACCATGGCATTGAGATACTCGATATTTTTTACTGTCCTCACTCAAAAAAAGAAGAATGCAGATGCTTTAAACCTAAAACAGGAATGATCGACCAGGCTTTAAAAAAATACGCAGCTATCAATATGGCTGAATCATTTATGATAGGGGATTCACTAGTTGATGTTGAATTAGCAGCTAATGCAAAAATTAAGGGATTTGGAATCGGAGTCGAAAAAACTTCTGAAGACGAGAAAATTTATCAATTAACTTCAATTAAGGATTTACCGCAGCATATTTAACTTTTCTGAAATCGTTTTAAACTTACATTCAAATATTGAAAAATCTTGTCACTAGATATTTAATCACGACAAAGCTAAAGGGATGGGACGATGCTAAAAAATGAATTAGATATTATACGACTGATCCAAAAAGATGAGTGGATGATGGAGCTATTAAAAGCTGTAAAATTAGTAGACCTTCCTGATTGGTGGATATGTGCAGGGTTTGTTCGGTCAAAAATCTGGGATACGTTACATGGGTTTGAAAAGAGAACCCACCTTCCCGATATTGATGTCATTTATTACGATGATAATAATATTTGTGAAGAAGAAGAGAAAATAATGGAAGGTAGACTCAAAGATCTTCTTCCTGACATCCCGTGGTCTGTAAAAAATGAGGCAAGAATGCATATAAGAAATAGCGTGGCAGCTTACACTTCCTCTGTTGATGCAATAGCTAAGTTTCCAGAGACTGCAACAGCGTTAGGAATTAAACTGGACAGTCATAATAACTTGATTTTATCGGCTCCTCATGGAATCCAGGATGTGATTAATTTACAAGTTAAACCAACTCCCTATTTTGCAGTAAATGAAAAGCGGATAGAAGTTTATGAAGAAAGGGTTACAAAGAAAAATTGGGAATTGACTTGGAATCAGCTCAAGGTAACCCGCATAAAAAATTAATCTCAAAAAGTGAAGTACTATCGCATAGGAAAAGCCAAAAACCATCTGATCGTTGTATAGGGTGAAAGAAATGAAATAAGTCCAGTAAAGTTAAAGTAGAAGAAGGGGAAGAATAATGGATAAGTTTATACAAGAACTAGCAAACACAATGAAGGTGACGGACAAAAAACTCATTATTGGAGTATCTGGCCATGGTGCTGCTGGAAAAACTACGTTTACAAACAGGCTCATAAACCTATTGGGTAAAAACGAAATCAATTATATAAACACAGATCCATATATTATAGATTCAGGGGTCCGTAATCATGCAACAATCGATTATATATACCAAAACGAAAATCATAGGTATAAGATGACAGCTTGTCACCCTTCTGCACATCATTTACCTTCTTTGGAAAGAGACGTTCAGATGGTTAGAGAAGGTTTGAATTTCTGTACAATAGATACACACTACATGAGAAGTGAATTGATTTCTTCTGAAAAAAACATAACAATTGTAGAAGGGATGAGCGTCGCTTTTATTGATTCGGCCTTATTTGATTTAACGATTTATTTCTATACCGATGGAGAAACGGAGTTAAGGAGAAGATCTACTCGTGATATTGATGAAAGAGGAAGAAAAATAAATGAGCTTCGGCAGTCTCACGAAGAACGACGCATTCAGTATGAAGTTTTTATGCATCCATATAGTCAAAATTTCGATGTTATTGTCAAAATGGTTAATGAACAGGTTATCTTTGAGAAAGTTAGTTTTGATATTAAGTAAAAACAATCAAATGTTAGTTTACATATCATGAGCTATTGGAAGTAAAGAAGCTTGGCTGTAAGTTTCTTTCCTTCCTTTTAGTTTGTGAAACTATACTCTCACGAATGATCTTAATTGAAATTTAATATGCGTTGAAATCTAGATAGTCAGATTTTTGGATATTTCTGGTGTAATAATATAAGAAGGGATGTGTAGTTTTGAGTAATTATAAAGCCATGATTTTTGATTTAGATGATACCTTACTTGATAGAAACCAAGCAGTAAATAATCTGTTTTCAATTCTTATTGAAGATTTTTATGAAAACGTTAAAGAAATAAATAAAAAAGAGATGCTAAAGAAATTTAAAGAATACGATAAGCGAAACTACGGAAATGGGGATAAAACAAGAGTTTTGGAACCATTCTTTGATGAATTTCCAACAGAGTCTAGATTGCATCGCAATGATATGCTAGATTTTTGGAATACTAATTTTCCTAATTGTTTTTCTGCCAATCAGAATACAATAGATATTGTGAATACGATCAAGAAGCAGGTTAAAATAGCCATTATAACCAACGGTGCTACGAAGAGACAAAAAGCTAAAATGAGCAAGTCGAAGCTGGATAGATGTTTCGATAAAGTTATTATTTCTGAAGAAGTAGGTTTTAGTAAGCCCGACGAACAGATATTTGAAATGGCACTAAAAAATTTGAATGTTAAACCTGAAGAAGCATTATTTGTTGGAGATGACCTTGTAAAAGATATTGGAGGTTGTCAAAACGTAAATATTAAAGGCATATGGTTCAATCCTCAAAGTATCAAGAACAATACAGCTATAAAACCATATGGTGAAATCAACTCTCTTGATAGATTACTAAGCTATCTTACCTAACAAAAAAGTATTGAAAAAGGAAAACTTATTATGAAGGATTTTCATTTTTACTACAAAAGATTAGAGTAGAAGAAAATTAGTTTACATATGACACCTTATCGGAAGCTACTTATTGCGAAAAGGAGAGAAGAGGCTGTACGTAGCGCATCTTTTCTCCTTACTGTTCGTGATACTCCTATTTTACGAACGATTATTCTGCATACTTTTTAGCAGAGGAGTGAAGCAGGAGTTTATTCTTCCTCAAGAGAATTAACTAGATAGTGAACTTACATAAATAAGGCGGTGAATTATGGAACTGAAAAGTAAAGTTAAAGAGTTTATTGATAACCAGTACAGGACGCCAAAGGGCTTAATTGGGACCTATATTGGCGAAAAGATGGTACGGCAACATAAACATGAAACACTATGGACGATTGAATTACTAAATCTGCAACCAGGGGAAAGTGTATTGGAGCTTGGATGTGGTTCAGGTTACGCAATGAAACTTATTTTAGAAAAAAATGTGGTCAAAGAAATAGTAGGTCTGGATCTTTCTCTTGCTGTTATTCGGTCAGCTACGATTAGAAACAAAAAAGCACTGCAAGATAAAAAAGCGAAATTGATACAAGGAAATGTGAAAAGTCTGCCTTGTAGAGACGATCAATTTGAAAAAGTATTCAGTATTCACACCATATATTTTTGGGATGACTTACCTGCCACAATAAAAGAAATATTTAGGGTCTTAAAACCTGGCGGTGATTGTATAATTACGCTTTGTAATGGGAAGAATGAGGAAAAGTGGGATGGAATAACTAGCTTAATCGATAATCAGTTAATTCCGCTTATGAAAGACAATGGATTTTTTGACGTAGCATTCGTAGAGGGTCCAAATTCAAGAGGGTTTCATACGGTGGCAGTCTCCGGTACAAAGAGTCTTTAGTCAATAGCCAACATATTTTTTAAAAACCGCAGATAGGATCAAGCTTTTTTGAAGCAATCAGATTCTCAAAAAAGGTTTACATATTCCGGATTATCAGAAGTAGTAATTATTCTAATAGCAACATACAAAGGGGGTAGAGCGCTGCTAATCAGCAAGGCTTTTCCCCTTTAGTCTGCAAAAGTGTACTTTTACGAACGCTTATCATAAGCAAATGGAAATGAGATATCCAATTTCCTATATCTAGAATATACTTGTTTTATTCTTTCAAATGAGGTGAATGGAATGTCTTATCCGATTGTTCGAAGTAATTAGTTCTCGGGCTGGAAAAAAACGCGTACCAGCTATCAAGGGGGTAGTGTGTGGATTTTTAGCAGAGAAGCTTTACTTAGAACGAAATCGATAAGCATTTCTAAATTTGAAAGGTGGAAACACAATGACTGAGTGGGATTATGAGGAATTTTATGAGAACGTTGGGAATTTAAACGGATGGGACTTTAGCCAAATACAAGTTGTAGTTGATGAACCAGAATGGAATTTTTACGATGAAGTAAAGAAAAAATCCAAAAAAACCGACGTCCTTTTGGATATTGGAACAGGCGGAGGAGAAAACGTCTTAACCGTCGCTTCTTCAGTTCTTTTTACAGTTGGAATTGATCTGTCACACAGGATGATTAAAACAGCAAAAGAAAACCTTGAAAAATCCAACATACCTAATGTGAGGGTTTTTCAAATGTCTTCAGAGAACTTACAATTTCCTGCTGGTTTTTTTGATATTGTATTGAGTCGCCATGCACCATTCGATGCAATAGAAGTGGCCAACGTTTTGAAGACGGATGGCGTGTTTTTGACTCAGCAAGTCAGTGAAGCCGATAAATTGAATATTAAAACTGCATTTGGACGAGGGCAATCCTTTGAAGAAGTGGATGGCACATCAAAAGAAAAGTACGTGCGCGAACTACAAAAAGCTGGATTTTCCAATGTACAGGCTTATGAATACAACGTTATGGAATATTATCGAAGCCCGGAAGATGTAATCTTCTTGCTGCAACACACGCCTATTATTCCAAATTTCGGGAAGGAACAAGAGGACTTCTCCCGTTTGGTCACTTTTATTGAAAACAACCAGACTCCCAAAGGGATTTGCACAAATTCGAAACGATTTTTGATTATAGCAAAAAAATAATGCCTTTCTATAAACTTAAAGCGAGCGAAACCGTCTATTCTAAGATGGTTTCTTTTTCTATAAAGGAGTACTTTTACGAACGGTTATCCATTATTAAAATTTCGGATTCACTAATGGGGATTATTGATATGATAAAAGCAGATATGAAATAGGAACTGGAATTCATTATGAGGAGGAAGCATACTATTGAATGAACAAAGCGGAATTAATAAAAGTGCTTGGGAATATCGTGCCTATGAATTTTGGAATAAGCGAGATGGTTCTCCCAAAAATAAGGCGAAGGAAATTTTGGGAAATCCAAAAGCGAGTTTGAAGAAACACTAAGAATATTTTAATGAAATTGATGGAATGACTGTGGCAAATATCTGCGGATCAAATGGTAGAAAAGCTGTTCCCCTATCTTTATTAGGTGCCGATGTCACAGTTTTTGATATATCAGAGGAAAATAGAAGATACGCTTTAGAATTAGCCAATTGCGCAAACACGGTTATCAACTACATCGTGGGAGATGTCTATGATATTGATGTAAATAAATACAGAAATCATTTTGATATTCTTTATTTGGAAGGCGGAGTTTTGCACTATTTTAATGATATTGATAAATTGCTGGGGATTTTTTTTCAATGCTGAAGAATGGGGGCAGAATGATTTTAAGTGATTATCATCCCGTAAAAAGATGTATAAGTGAGGATCTCAAATACATCCCTAACTATTTTGATAAAGAACTGCAAAATGAAAACATATCTTATAAACAATTCTTTAATGAACAAGAACAACACGATTTCCCCGACGTATCGCTTAGGTTCTACACATTAAGCGAAATCATCAATTCCGTTATTTCAACTGGTTTTAATTTTGATCGATTTGACGAACATCGCGGTTGGAGTGGTGAAAATATCCCTTGGGAGTTCACTTTATTGGCTTCTAAATAACAGTTATTCAGTGGCAGCTGTAATTCTCTACTTAAAGCCTGGATTCACGTATCAGGAATTATAGAAAGATACAGGTGAAATGCTGCTGCTGGATTATATGCAAGTAGAAGATGTGAAAATAGTTTGGAGGGTAATATCATGGAAGAAGCCAGAAAACCTACGGTAATTGCAATCGCCAGTATTTCAGGGGGAGGAAAGACAACGGTAACTGAAAAGTTGAATGAGGTTTTGCCCAATTCTAAGGCACTTTTCTTCGATGATTACGATTTAGAAGGTCCTGAAGATGTCGTGGATTGGTTGAACCGAGGAAATAACTATAATGAATGGAATCTAAATCCTTTTGTGAAGGATTTAGAAGAATTGCTTAGCGAATCTCTTGAATATGTCCTTTTGGATTTTCCATTTTCCTACAAGCATGACCAAACAAGCGCTTATATAAACTTTTCCATCTTTATTAATACGCCATTGGATATTGCATTAGCCCGTCGAATAATCAGAGATTTTCAAGATGAATCTGCAGCCAATATCGTTGAAAATATGAAATACTATAATTCGCATGGAAGAAGGGCTTATCTTGAAATGCTGCATACCATCCAACCAAATTCCGATTTCATTGTAGATGGCTCTTTACCCGTAGCTAAAATCGTAAATACCATTCTAGAAAAAGTGCAATGAATTTTTCTTAGGCAAAACTAGTTTACATATCATAACTTATCGGAAGAGAAGAAGCTCAAGTATGAGTTTCTTTTTTTGTATTTGCAAGAGTGTATTTTTACAAAAGGTTATTTAATTGAGAAATGTTCTATCTGATATCGTTTTTATCTAAGTAGCAGTTGTTGACAAATATTCTATAATAATTTAATCTTTATTTACATATTCAAACGATTATTAGAGTGTTATTTGGAAAGTTAAAAAATAAAAGTGCTGTTCCAATTATGAAGTAGATTAAATCGATTTTTTATCAGTAATTTTATGACTTCTAACAACTGAAAAATAGAGATCTTATCATTTCGTATGGGTACTAAATTTCTCTTTCAATGAGAAGAAGCAGATAGGAGAGATGGAATGAAAGTTACAGAAAAACAAGCAGAGACAAGCTGTTGTACAGACACTTCTTGTACAAGTTCAAAACAATCGATGACAGTTCTGGAAAAAAATATTCCATGTTGTGAAACTGATAATGATAGGATCAATAACATAGGAACCGAACCGAAAGAACAAAAGCCGACTGAACAATCAATTGAAACATTTACGTATCTGGTCCAGGGAATGGATTGTCCCTCTTGTGCGGCAACCATTGAAAAGAGCCTCAATACTGTAAAAGGGATTGAGACGGTAAATATTAATTACAGTGCTGGAAAAATGAGGGTTGGTGTAAGCGATTCTTCAATTGCCGATCAAATTCCAATGCAAGTGAAAAAATTAGGTTTTGAGACAAATATAGTTGAAACGAAAAAAAATGGACAGGTCTATCGAGTAGATGGGATGGACTGTGGAGCTTGTGCTGTGACGATTGAAAAGCATCTTACAAGGAACCCGGCAGTCCAGGAAGTGAAGGTGAATTTCTCTACCGGAAAAATGCAAATTCTTCACACCGCCCAGGACAAAGAAATTATCAAAGAAGTTGAAAGAGCCGGTTTCCATGCCTCTCTAGTTTCAAAAGAAAGAAAAATCGAAGAAAAGAACAAAAACAGAATAACCACTGCAACCCTATCAGGTTTGCTTTTAGCTATTGGTTTCTTTGGTTCTCTTGCTGGCGTTTCTGAAACACTGGTTATCATACTATATGCTGTAACCATTATCATTGGAGGCTATAAGCCGGCCAGAAGTGCTTTTTATGCTGTGAAAAGTAAATCTCTGGATATGAATGTTTTAATGGTTTCTGCAGCTATCGGGGCAGCTTTAATTGGAGAATGGTTCGAAGGTGCAACGGTTGTTTGGCTTTTTGCTTTAGGGAACGCGTTGCAAAATCGTTCGATTGAACGGACAAGAGAATCAATCCGGAATTTAATCAATCTGGCTCCTTCTGAAGCGCTAGTAAAAGTAGGAAGTCAGCTGATTTCCAAACCGGTAGAAGAAGTGGCTATTGGGGATGCCATCGTTGTCAAGCCAGGTGAAAAAATTCCACTTGATGGAGAGATTATTTCAGGCGCTTCAAGTGTCAATCAAGCGCCAATCACAGGGGAATCAATGCCGGTTGATAAAGAAAAAGACGATCCTGTATATGCCGGAACGATCAATGAAAGTGGTTCCTTGGAAGTTCGGGTTACAAAACTTGTCGAAGATACGACCATCGCAAAAATAATTCATCTAGTCGAGGAGGCGCAAGAACAAAAAGCGCCCACGCAAGACTTTGTAGATCGGTTTGCACGTATTTACACACCGATTGTTTTTGTCCTTGCGCTAGTAATTATGGTAGTGCCTCCTCTAGCTGGTTTTGGGACATGGGAAGAATGGCTTTATAAAGGACTGACTTTATTGGTAGTTGCTTGTCCTTGCGCACTTGTCATCTCGACACCCGTTGCTATTGTATCGGCTATCGGAAATGCAGCTAAAAATGGCGTGTTGATCAAGGGAGGAACGTTCCTTGAGAAAGCTGGGGCGATAAATGCCATTGCCTTTGATAAGACCGGTACGTTAACAGAGGGGAAACCGAAAGTTTCAGAAATAGTCGCGGTAAACGGAACCGAGACTGAATTGATCAGCATTGCACGGACTATTGAAGAACACTCAATCCATCCAATTGCCAAAGCCATTATCTCGTATGCCGATGAACAACAGATTTCCGTGAAAACCGGAGAGTCGTTCAAAGCAATCCCTGGAAAAGGCGCACAGGCGACCATCAATGGAGTAGAATATTTCGCGGGCAATCCCAAGTTGTATCAGGAAATGGGCGTCTCATTGTCATCTGTGACAGATCGTATTCAGACCTTGCAAAACGAAGGACATACGCTAATTGTCATTGGAACTTGTTCAGAAATTATAGGGGTGATTGGGGTAGCTGATACAATTCGGTCTATTACTGTTACAGCTATTCAGAAGCTTAAAAGTGTTGGCATGGAAGAAATGGTCATGTTGACGGGCGATAATAATGGAACAGCGAAAAAAATTGCAGCCCAAACCGGTGTAGATCGGTACTTTGCTGAATTGATGCCTGAAGATAAAGTTAAGGCAGTTAAAAAACTGCAGCAAGAGGGAAGAAAAGTAGCAATGGTCGGGGACGGGATTAATGATGCTCCGGCACTCGCAACGGCAGATCTCGGAATAGCCATGGGCGGTGCAGGAACAGATACGGCAATGGAGACAGCCGATATTGTCTTAATGGCCGACAACTTAGAGAAGCTTCCACATACCATTAACTTAAGTAGAAAAGCACTAACTATCATCAAACAGAACGTCTGGTTTTCGCTCCTTACGAAAGTGGTTGCTTTGCTCTTAATTTTCCCAGGACTTTTAACCTTATGGATGGCCGTCTTGGCTGACACAGGTGCTGCTTTATTGGTCATACTCAATAGCATGAGATTACTAAGACAAAAGTAGCCGAAGGTTCTTCTTTAGTAAGTGCATCACTTAACTGGTGGTTAAATGAAATCAGGATAGATAAAAAATAAGAGAGTAATTGATTGAGCACTGGAAATACAGCTGTTAATAGTAATAGTAAACAAGCCTTTTCTTAAATCGAAAAGGCTTGTTTACTAATTAAAGGCACTTAAATTGTGAAAGATAGATCTGCTTTGAAGACAAAGTAAATCCATGCAAATTGCTGACTTGTGGCTTCATCGCTTTTATTTTTACTGGCCTGCCATGTTATATTCTGCTGCTAGTTGCACCAGTTTACGAATATGGTCATGTGGCAAAGAGTAAAATACCAGCTTCCCTCGTTTTTCATATTTTGCTAGTCCCATATTTCGCAAATAACGCAGATGATGGGAAGCAGTAGCAGTGGTAGTGTTTAAAATGTTGGCAACATCGCATACACAGAGCTCTTCTTCCAAAGTCAAAGCGTAGGCAACCTTCAAACGGGTAGCATCAGACAGCGCTTTAAAAATCAATTCGGCTCCGCCAATATTTTCAAGTGTAGGCTGCACTCTCTCTACGACTTCTTCGTCGTAACAAAACGTCTGGCACGTATCCATCTTTTTGGTGGATTCAACTTCGATCATGTTCTCACCTCTTTTATGAATTTGTTGATTAAACTTAGTGTAGGGAGAATTCAAAAAGTTGTCAATTCTTATATTCAAATGACTATGTTAATGTTGGAGTTAACTGTTAGGATAAAGTGGTCATGCATTTACTTTATCAATAAAAGAAAGAGGGTTCTTATGAAGAATAAAAACAACAAATCAGGGATGAAATTTGTGGTTCTCCTGACAACTTTAGCAGTTATAATTTTGGTCGCGATTGTGATTTTTACTAATCAACAGGAAACACCGGCAGTGGAAACAGCAGAAATTAATACCAGTGGACAGCCGACGCTAGGCGAAGAAGAAGCTCCGGTAACTGTCGTGGAATTTGGGGACTTTAAATGTCCGTCTTGCAAAGTATGGGGAGAAACGGTTTATTCACAATTGGTTGAAGATTACATCGATAAAGGAGATGTGAAGTTTTCTTATATCAATGTTCTTTTTCATGGAGAGGAATCCACGTTAGCTTCCTTAGCGGCAGAATCCGTCTATCAGCAAAGCCCGGAGGCGTATTGGGATTTTCATAAAGCTTTATTTGCCGCACAGCCAGAAGTAAACCATGATGCAGCTTGGGTCACACCGAAAAAAGTTTTAGAAGTGGCAGCAGCTTATCCATCAATCGATCAAACGAAATTGAAAGAAGATATGGAACAGCAAGCCACAATGGACGCTGTGGAAATTGATACGGCTTTAGTGGAAGAAGCTGGAGTTGCGCAAACACCGACCATTGTTATCAATGGGCAGACAGTAGAAGATCCGTTTGACTATGAAGCGATTAAAGAGTTGATTGAGCAAGAATTGACGGGTAAACAGTAATGGAAAATGGAAGAAAGCAATCCAGTCAAAATGCGATTTTGTTGTACGGTGCTTGGTTTTTAGCATTAATTGCGACGCTTGGCAGCCTATACTTCAGTGAAATCCGAGGATTCGTCCCTTGTGAACTTTGTTGGTATCAACGAATTGCCGTATATCCGCTGATTCTGATTTTAGGAATTGCAACATTCCGTAACGATATAAAGGTATTTATCTACGTCCTGCCTTTATCGCTCTTAGGAGGAATTATCTCAATTCTCCACTATCTAGAGCAGAAAGTGCCAGGATTTGCAGGAATAAAACCCTGTGTCAGTGGTATTCCATGCAGTTCAGAGTACATCAACTGGATAGGATTTGTGACGATTCCTTTCTTAGCGTTCATTGCTTTTGCGTTGATTTCAATTTTAATGATCGTATTAATGGTCAAAAATAAGTAATAGGTTTTCTTGCTTCGGTTTATCTAGTAAATTCTCTAGAAACTAGTATTGAGTATGAAATTTTAAACTGGAGTGTATCCTAAGAAGTTATCCACGTGGCAGAAGTCAGTTTATTTCTTGCGTTTGGCGCAGGACTGTTATCATTTATTTCTCCCTGTTCCTTACCGCTGTATCCAGCGTTTCTGTCGTATATTACCGGTGTGTCGGTAAATGACTTGAAAACCCGGAAAGGCGTGATGAGGCGCAATGCGTTGATTCACACCATTCTCTTCTCAATTGGCTTTTCTATTATCTTTTTAGCATTAGGATTATCCACTTCGTTCATGGGGTCATTTTTCTTGGGAAATCAGGCTCTTTTATGACAATTGGGAGCAATTCTGATGGTGTTTTTTGGTTTGGTACTAACCAGAATTTTGAAGTTTGATTTTTTACTATCAGATAAAAAAGTCTATTTTCAAAAAAGACCTTCTGGATATGCCGGTTCTGTGCTCATTGGCATTGGAATTGCGGGAGGCTGGACGCCTTGTACCGGATCGATTTTGGCACGGGTCATTGTACTTGGCGTAGCCGATTCAGATAGAGGGCTCCTCTATATGTTGTTTTATGTGCTAGGTTTTGCGATTCTCTTTCTTGTGATATCCCTGTTTATAGAGAAAATGAGCTTTCTAAAGAAAAAAGTGCGCTTTTCATGTCAATTGGTGGCTCCTTGATGATTCTGATGGGTGTTTTATTGTATTTTGATATAATGACAGAAATTATCGCGTTCCTTTCCTAATTCACTGGCGGATTTACAGGCTTCTAACGAGATAGATAGAAATGGAAGTATTTTATGTGGCAGTAAAACAGAAAAATCGAACGTCTATGCGGGTAGCTATCTTACTAGTGATGATAGAAGCCATCATCTTTACGATTTATAACAGCTTTGTAGGTGAAAAAATGAACTACTGCAAGTCGGAGATGAAGCTCAAGACTCTACCTTAGTGGACCTTAAAGGTAACAAACATCCATTATCGGAATACCGAGGCCAATGCGTGTTTGTGAACATCTGGGGAACCTGGTGCAAACCGTGTGAAAAAGAATTTCCGTTGATGGAAGACCACTATTAGGTGTACAAGGAACAAGGCGTTCAAATTTTGGCCGCTAACATTGCCTAGTCTGATTACGAAGTAAGACAGTTTGCGGAACAACGGAATTTAACGTTTCCGATTGTGATTGATAAAACCAAGAGTGTGATGGAAGCTTATAATATTCGTCCTCTATCTACTACGTTACTGGTTAATTCTGAAGAAAAGATTATAAAAATTATTACTGGTGAGATGTCTGAAGAGGACATTGCTAGTTATATACAGCAAATTAAAACAAGTTAAGAATGGGATGAATCGAGCTAAAATCCAATGGATTCCTCTCACAGTTGCCATTACATGAAACAAATGTGTGTAGAGAGGCTATAGAATAACGTTGAATAGAAAAGTTGACTCGAAAAGAAAAAAGTAGTAGTGGGTTTCATTGGAAAAGTAAAAAGATTTCAGGTTTACATGTCATAAGTTATCGGAAGAGAAGAAGCTAAGATAGCGGTTCTCTTTTGGAGGTTTGCGTAAGCATGCTTTTGTGAACGGAAGGTAAAGGGCGAAGAACAGTTAACTAAAACATAAAAAAAGCGCTACCTAAAGGCAGCGTCACTAAATATCTTCATTCATTTCTGCAAGTAAGTCATCCTTATCTAGAAATTGCAGCTTCTCAATTTTTCCTTCTTCAGAAGCAATGGCTTCACCTTCGAAAGAGTAGGACTGGACTTCTCCGTTTGCGTTTTCATAGTCCACTTGAAAAGTGAATTGAAACATGTTCAAATTGTTTTTATTCTGGCTGATGTTAATATCCGAAGCTGTCAGGTTGTAGTCGCCATCAAAATCACTGTATATAAAAGCAGGTGTTGCGGTTAAAAAAAGGTCATAGCCATTCTCGGTGAAATAAGAAGCGTACGTATCGACCATATAGTCCGTATAGTCTTGCCATATGGGTGTTTCCTGCAAAGCATCAAACTCTTCTTGAGTTTCTATATTGTTTTGGGCTTCCATGGCAGCTTCCGATAATTCTTTATACTTCTTGTCTGGTCCGTTGAACTCTTCTTCTATAACTGCTTGAATGGTTTCTTTGGTTTTTTCGACATCTATCTCTTCACTTGCTACCAAAGTAGTTTCTTCACCCGTGTTAGTTCCTGTCGTCAAACCACTATCATTTTGAAGAATGTTTTGTGAAAGAAACAGAACTCCGGCAACTAAAAGGATCGAGCAAAGGACTAAACTAGAGGTGAATTTAAAGCCAGTGAAAAATCGGTTTCGAGATTCTTGCTTGTCCAAATTCAATAATAGTTGAGTATGCAATTTTGCTTTGTGCTTTTGGTTCCAACTAGTATCCTGTTCCAATTGTTTCAACTGATTGTCTAATGAAGTATGCGTACCCTCAGTGTTTTTCATGGATAATTCCCTCCTTGTTTAATTGCTTTTCCAGTGCAGAAAGTGCACGAGAAAGCGTATTTTTCACTTTACTTTCTGACCAATTCAAAATTTCTCCGGTTTCTTCTATAGTGAACTCCTTAATTTTTCTCAGGATAATGACTTCGCGGTAAGCAGGTTTTAACAGACCTAACGCATGGTAAATTTCTGTTGAGCTTTCTTTTATCTCCACCAGTTCTTCAGGCAAAGTACTCGTGTTTTTTCCAAGAAATACAAGGTCTTTTAACAATTCCAAGGGCTTTTGTTTTCGTAAAAAATCGATGGTGAGATTATGGGCAATGCGAAAAAGCCAAGTTTTCGCATTTGCCTTGCGTTCAAAGGTATCATAATATCGAAATCCTTTAATAAACGTTTCTTGTGTTAAATCCTCCGCCTGTTGATAATCACGGACCATGAACAATATGTACCTGAATATCGAATCACTGTGCTGCTGGTACCAATCAGTGACTTCGTTTTTCCTCTCTCTAGTCAAAGAATCTCTCCCCCTCATTTATGATTTCTACTTGTTAGACGTAATGAAAAAGCAAAAGTCGTGTTTTTTTGAAATTTATTTTCATTTTTTTCCTGTACTAGAAAAGTATACAAGAAGAGGTTTGCATATGACCCCTTATCAGCAGAGAAGAAGCTTAACTTTGAGCTTGTTCTTTTTTGTTGAGAGCGTAAAATCTTGTGTGAATGAAAAAGAAGTTAATTTAAAGGGAATTAGATTTTCCTATGAAAGAGTATTAGAAAATCCTTAAAATGAAGGCATAACTATTGTATGTCAATAAGAAATGACAAAGTTTTAATAGGAAATTAAAATAAACGAAACGTTTCAACGTATAGATGTATCTAATAAGTAAAGGGAGGATGAGGTGGATGCAGCATGATGAAGAGATGGTTTCAGCAGCGATTCAAGGAGACCGCTTGGCGCTTCAGCACTTATTAAAAAATGAAAAAGAAAAACTGTACCGGACGGCTTATACATACGTGAAGAACGAAGAAGATTCGCTCGAGGTTTTTCAGCAGACGGTTCTTCAGGCTATTGAATCAGTGCATCAAGTAAAAGAACCATCCTACTTTTCGACTTGGTTGACGCGGATATGCATCAATAAAGCATTAGCAGTTATCAAGAAAAAGAAAAAGTTGATTGTGATAAGTGAAGCAGAAGAACAAAGAACAGAAAATATTATTTCTATTGATGTTGCCCAGCAACTTGATGTGGCAAATGCTTTGAATTTGTTGCCAGAGAAATATAAAACCGCTTTGATGCTACGTTTTTTTCAGGATTTTACGGTGAAGACAAATATTCATCGGGGAATGGCATTATTGAAAAAAACTTGAAGGGAGTGTATGTAGATGAAAGACAAAGAGATTCTAATTAAAAAAGCGATTGAGCAAATAGAAGTGCCAGAAGATCAATTGGATTTGATTATTAGCAACGCATTCTTTGATCTAGCTCGGACAAAAGCAAGAAAGCGACGGAAGTGGCTAATTCCTGCTATAGCAGCATCTATCCTTTTTACTGGCATTTCAGTAGCAACTCTTACTGCATCTCCGACCCTCGCAAATTATATGACAGAGTTGCCAATCATCGGCAGTGTATTTTCAATTTTTTCGGAGAAAGAAGAAGGATTATTACAATATGAACGATTCAGCGAAAAAGTGGGATTGTCGAAAACGAGTAACGGAGTGACGATTTCTATTGACCAGGCAGTTTATGATGGAACCAATGTAACCTTTACGTATACGGTCATGGGTGATGTGGAATTGGATGACTCGACTCATATTACTGGATTTCCAACATTATTGGAAGCAGAAGACGTAAGCACTTCAATGGAGTGGGAGATGAAACAAGATATACTGGTTGGCATAAACAGTATTCCACATCTTAACGAAGAGGCTGCCCAAGTCAATGTACTTTGGGAGCCAGCAAGCCTTTATACTAAAAAAGGAGAGATTGAAGGAGATTGGAAGTTTGAGTTTGCGGTGGACCAACTGAAGAAGGATCCTATCGTTCTGGATGAAAAAGTTTTGGGAAGTGGCGTGACGGTTCATTTTACTGAAGTTACTTTTACGGATATTGCGGTGAATATTGCTTATCAGCAATTAGTTGATCCATCGTTATTAAAAGAGTCGGGAGCTGTAGAAGCCGAATTAATTGCTCAAGATAATTTAGGGAATGTCTATAAAGTTCCGCACAACGGGGGGACTGCTTACGGAGGAGCAAATACACAGGAGGACCTTTTCTGGACAGCAACAATGAGAGGCTTAAATCCCGAAGCGACGGTACTGACGTTTTATCCGTTTGCACATGTTAGCCATATGAACGGAGAAACCCCAGAATCATACCGGATCGAGTTTGATGCTTTAGAAATTAATATGCTTGAAGGTACCCATAAAATTAATAATAATCCTATTTTTCCTGTTTTAAAAGAAAACGAAGAGAATGAAAGCAATTAGAATGCACAAGTGAATTTTTTACTTGCCTTTGATGAACAAGGATGAGCATCACACCAAAAATTCTCGGAAAATAAATTACCACTTTTGATTCTTTTAGCTAAACCCCAAACAGATCACTTACTTTGAAGTGATCTGTTTGGGGTTTAGTGTATTTTGATGAAGGTTTTTCTTTTTTATATACAAAGTTTCTCATTTCAATATTTTTTTTGATGCAAAAACTAACCAATAGAAAAGGATTTAGTGGTCAATCAAGTCAGTTTTACAAAAGCCACAAGTGTTCCTTTGTCACAAGAATCAAAGCCGTTTTTTTTATAAAAGTGACGAATATTTGGAGCTTCTTCAGTTAACAGCACTTTTTGACGCACAGCCTTAAATTTGTCAAGAATACGATCCATCAATTTAGTTGCAATACCGTGGTTTTGGTAGCTATTCAATACTAGGATATCTTGTATATAGATAATTGTAAGGCCATCGCCAATAATTCTTATTAAGCCAATTAAACATTCTTCATCCCAGGCAGATAATACGTATAATGAGTTTGATATTGCTTGTTCTAACTGATTGATATCTTTAGTGTAGGCGTACCATTCCACATCTTCGTAAAGTACTAGTAAATTTTTCTGATCAATTTGCTTGGTTTCTTTGAACACTATAGTCATTATTTGTCCTCCTCAAAATTGTTATTTTGAAGAGTACTTACGTAATTTATCCACTGTCTTATACCTCCTTTAACAATACGATATAAGGATTAAGTTAATTTCTAAAATAATAAAATAAAATTAAAAGTGGAGTAACTGTTTCATCGAGATATAGAAGCGTTGTTTCCATTATTTTATAAATATAATATATTATTCAAACTATTTAAACTTTTTTGGTCGGTACAACTGTTTTTATGAAACGGATCATAGCTGTGATTATGTGACATGAATTAAAATATAAAATTTTCACTAGACAAGGATGTCATGTATTCAATAGAACTTCCTTCGTTTTTCTCCAGATACCACTTCACGAGATAGTATCCAATGGAATAACCGCCCCAGAAAGGCAATTTTTCTTCCTTGCTTCCGAACATGTAGACATCGGTTCTTCCACCTAGTTCGGTGCGACATAATTTATATGTACTTTCCCATAAATCTTTGGCTTGTTGTTCGGTTAGTGCATCTTTATAGGGACCAAGATAGGCATCGCCTAATCTGATTTCCACAAAATGTTCTGCTAAACCTTCTAAAATCAACCGGTCCATTAACGTTTGATTCTGTTTGGTAATAGTCAATGCGTGCATTCGCCAATGATGATGGTATTCATGGTTAATGACTGACCTTAGGGTTGAACGAACTTGAGCGTCAGGAAAAACTGCGAAAAATAGCTTGCCATTCCAGTCAGTGAATGCTGAAACTCCTCCAAGTTTTTCTCTGACAAATTGATCCTGTTCATCAAGAATGAACAACTCAAACTCTATCGCTTTTGAAACCGGGAATTCTTTACAGAGAAGCGTTAATTCATCCTTTATAAAATTCTCATAAGTAAGGCTGTGCATCTTATTTAATTGCGATTCAAGTATCCCAATCTCACTTTCTAAATGAAATATGCCAAAAAACGATCTTGTTTCGAATTCCTCTTCTGAAAGATTGAATATTTCAAGGAATAGATCTTTCCTGCTGGTTCCTGGATATGAGGCTATTGCTTTAAGAAAAGTTTCCATATGAGTAAGGCGAGGAACCACTTTAACCACTCTATTTTCCGCACTAATTTTCAATCACTCCTATCCAGAATGTAATTTAAATTCCTATTAGATTACCATAAATGTAAATCAATAAATATTTGAATTGTTGTTTCGAAAGATGGACTAAAGCTTAGATTCTTGCTACATATGCGAGCATAAGGCGAAGAAAGAAACTAGGAATACCTTCGTTCTTAGATTATATTCTGTTCATTACTTAAACTTAACTATTTTACATATTCCGAATTATAGACAGTAATTTACCACCTATAAAAAACTGAAAATGATGTTAAAAACAAAGAGGGAAAACAGAAGCTAGTTATAAGTGCTTTTGCCTTCCTCTTATTCGTAAAGAGTGTCCATTTTAGAATTCTTAAAACCACAATGTGTTTGTCTTTTTTTGTTATACGTAAATTTCTGATAAGTAAACAGCTTTCTATAACGCCATTCTAAAAAACAACTTTTAATCTTTTATAAATTCGATGGGCCTATCTTTATCTAATTTAAAGGCTAGATTCTGGAAATGACTTATTTTATCAGAATCAGTAATCTGATAATCAAGGTCATTGATTAATGCGTAATACTCACTAAAATCTTTATCACTTTCTGCAACACCAATTGTTATTTCTAAAGACTCATTTTCATTTTCATAAAAAAGGACAAGGTTATCGTCGGTTAACTCATAGGTTCCTTCTCCGTAGACAGGACTCGTTATCGTATTTTCGTTTAAAAATTCTAGTGTCAAAATAGAGCTATACCTATCTGGACTGTCAATATCCTCTTCGAGTACTGGCACATAAGCAACATCGAAAGTTTTCCCAACTAAATCATTAGTATCGCTACAAGCTGAGAGTAGTAGTACAGAAGAGAGTAATAAAAAAGCAAACCACTTATTCATGATGCGTAGCCCCTTTCTTGAAATAAATTATATTTAATCTATATGTTACTTACGTAAGTGAAGTACAAAAGTTTCGGGATATTCGATAAACTAAAATTAAAACAGGCTCTTATGATAGCTTGTTTAGAACAGACGCTATCGGACAAATGAATAGCTCTTTAGAAAACATCCCGAAAGTCATGAACAAAACTTTTAATGAAACGTTAAAAAGATTTGAGTAAATAAGTATAAATTTAAAAGTAAAAATATCGAATTATTTTAGTTAACATATTCCTGTTTATCAAAAGCAGATTTAGAGGAGAAAAGAAAAGAAGCCGGACGTAGCGTATCTTTTCTCCTTTTCTGTTCGTGATACCGTACTTTTAAGAACGCTTTTATTTCCAAAATTATCTAGCTAATGTGTGGAGGTCAAAATATATTTAATGTATGAGTTTCGATTTTAATTAGATTAGATAAAATCTGAACATATCCTCAATAATATCCAAAAGAAGTCAGTGGGTTGACACTAGGATTTGAATGTAACAAAAGTGAAATTAAGTTGCATTCAAAATATGTTAAGGCATAGTATGTTTATTCATACAAAATTTAATGATTGAAAAAGGTTGAGACGGAGTGAAAATATGGAGTTAGTAATGGCAACACCTAAAGAACAACAGAATGGCCTTCCTAATTTTTATCTGCTCAAAAATAATTCTGGAGAAATTGTAGGTAGGGTTAACTTAGTCGATATTGATAAACGAAATAATATAGCGGATATTGGATTTAGAATAGGCGCAGAATACGTGGGAAAAGGAATTGGGAATCAGGCATTGAAGCTGCTTTTAAAAACCGATTTAAGTGTAAAACAAATACGCGGAAAAACGACGACTGTTAACCAAGCGTCTCAAAAGGTATTGGAGAAAAACGATTTCAAACAAGTGGGGGGGATTGATAATGAAGAATTTGAAATGAATGGCCAGAAGCTGAGGTTTGTACATTACTTATGGGGGTAAGTTGGATTCGGTTTTAAGAAATGAAAACAATAATAGGAGGATAATTTATGAAAAAATGGACTGTAGTTTGGATAGTGATCTTCGCCGCAATTTTAGAAAGAGCTGCCCATCATTTGTTTTTAACAGACAGTTTTGCAGTTCGTTTAGTTACAGCATCCATATTCATAGCAATTGGTGTTGGGGGTGGATTGATTGTGCAGAAAAAGAGCTATCATAAGGAAGTTTAAATTATCTTTTAAACAGCAGATGAGACTCGTTTTGAGGTGCCGTAGTGCTAATTGTACTAAATTTATAAGAATGATGTTGAAGGGATTTTTTGAGTTTTTCAATGTAATAAGATGCACACAATTCACTGTTGTTTAAGGATTAGCAATAAATGTTCTAATAAAACGATCACGTTACACACATAACCTTTAGCCAAAATTAAGCTAGGCGATAGATTGAGAACGCAAAAAACCGAATGCGCAAAGGCGCCGACGGTTTTAACAGTCCAGTTATTAAAATGAATTGATGTATGCGTTGAGTTTTTTTTGTATCGAAACATAATTGGTTGTAAACAAAATATACATATTCTCCTTTGTGATGATAACCACTCTATCTGTCGTGCCATAGGGCATTCCAAGTCTTATTGCCTGCTTTTCTTTTCCGCCATAAGTATCATCTGTACTAATGGCTACAATATCAGAGATTGGAATTGTTACTTTTGAGAAAAGCCATTTAATGACGATGTCAGAATTAACTTTTTTTACAAATATCTCAAACAAAATATTCGACCTCCTTATTAATCAGTTTTATATATAGTAAGGTAAATTCCATTGTTAAATTCACGTATTCAGCTTGCAAATATAACTTTTCAAAAGTAGTTCACTGTTTAAAGAATGAAGTAAAAAGAAGGAGAGCAGCTAATACGAACTTTTCCTTTCTTTTTTGAAGTTCTCAAATGGGAATGAGGTGTAAAGTGATTTGGGGCTAGTTCATTCACTTTATCGTTCACTCTTGCATTCTTCATTTGTGTAAAAGAAGATGCTTGCATCTATTTTTTTTGAGCAAATTGTTTTGCAATTGTCGTAAAGCAATAGATCAGGACCATTAAATCAATAATGGAGGCACAATCATCCAGTACAGGATACGGCGAATGCATTTAATAGCGTACTCCTTCAAAAAGATCGATAAAATTCCTAAGTGAACAAACATTGGCAGAAAATGCATACCGTCTGCAATGAAATTAATTGTTTTCAAGACTTTTGTATTAAGCAATAAGAATAAATAGAAAAGTTAGCAAAGTACTCGTTAGTGTTTTCATTTCACTCCTTTTTGTATTTTTTGAAATAAATGTTAGGTTACTTCTATTATTGTATACGCTAAAATAAGAGTGAAGTTTCATAAAGGTGGAATATTCACTCTTTTTAAAAGGGACTTCTAAAGTCATTTGTTGGGAAATGTACTTGTCATGAAGTTATTTTATGAGTTAAGCTGACTAAAAATAGTTACATAATGCAACTTGGCGGAAGGAATGATGCTAAAAAGAAGCTCTTTTAAACCTTATGTACAGATTAAGTAAATTCCGAAAAAATGATTCGAAGTAGTTAAAGCTATGGCTTTTTGCTTTATGGAATATTAGCTAAGAGTGGCATACAAAGAGTTTTCTTTTAATGGCCGTTTAACATGGTAAAATTAAAGGGAAACAGTAGGAAGAAAATCGAGAGTTTAGCTAGATTTACGCTGATTTATAATTATCTGGGTCAATTAGATAGTCAGTTAACAGTTGACCAATTATTGGAAGAGCCACAGCGGAAGACAGCTTTTTCTCTTTATTGTTTATAGCCAAGTGAACTTTTAAGCGATTCTGAAGATGGCATAGATTTGATTTTCTTTATTTAATGGAAGGAGATACAATACCTGAGTAAATTAACGAATAGCACAAAAAGAATAAGCTATAGGTTTTGAGGTTGTATCATTAGAAGATGTTAAATCAATAAGTAATTACAGCAGTATATAAAATGATAGGAAAAAAGTGTACATACTTGAATTGGCCATAGAGAAAATTAGACATTTTTACACTATAGAGGAGAGTCCAAAAATGGAGAATAAGGATAGATGATAAAAAATAAATTAGCACTCTTTAGTTCGTTTATTATTCTAGCTATATGCATGTATTTATTTTTTCCTTTTCCAAATAATGTAATGATAGACGCACGTATTACGTTCATGTCGTTTCCAATCCTCAATCAAGATGGTTATATTTTACTTGGAATAATAGGATCGATTTTGTTTATCGCCGCTTTAACTTTACTTTTCAAAGGCTTAAAAAAATATCAATTTCGAATACTATTTCTAGTTGTCGTTGCATATGCAATTTCACCCAGTTTTCTTATCGCGGCGTATCAAGAAACGTTAGCAAGTGGGGTTGCAGCAATATCTTATGACAATAATGGCCAATGTAATTTGGAGTTGGTAGATAAAAAAATGAGTGGTAAGTGCAATTTTATCTTGCATAATCGGAGTGACGAGGCAGTATCATTTGAATTAGAGTTTATAGATACTATTTTTATGGAAGAGACTGTAGAATTGGAGTCGCTTATGAATTTAGCCGGTCCGTATCGTATCACTATAGAAGCTAATCAAGAAAAAACTGTGCATTTAAATGAATTACTCGACGTAACAGATGTCCAAGAACATATTGGTGGAGGAACATCGACTGATATCCATTTCAAATTGATAGATAATGAAGGGGAACGTGTATTGTAGAAGGTCATGGTGAAGACGCATATTGAATTCCAATAAATTGGGATTTACATATCGCAGTCGATTGGAAGCTATTCGAATAGAAAGAAAAAAATAGACTTTGATCAGCATCTTCTTTCTCTTTTGTCTGCAAAGTATATTTTACGAAAAATCTTTTAGTATTACAGTGAAGACCAATACAAAAGCGTATTCGATTTTCTTCGAATACGCTTTTGTTGCTCCAGTAATGAGCCTATTATGAAGAAAATAGAACTTACTCTCCACCGCTAGTATAATTATTATCGCCCATTTTAAAATTTGTACTTTCTCCAGGTCGCGTGTGGGGATTGCTCACTTTATGAGTGAAATCATTTCTTCTCTTACGTTTCCATTCTATAAATCCTCCGAAAGCCAATAGAGAAGTTATCGGAATGACAAAAATCCACATCCGTTAAGCACGTCCTTTCAGTGAATTGGTTGAATAATTGTATTTTAATTTACAAAAAGCAGTACTCTCAAGCTCAATTAGTTGATTAATTTGAATTTTAACACAAATATTCAAATCTTTCATTAATGTCAAAATTAACGAATAATAATTTTATAGAGAATCGGATTTTAAACGGTGAAAATCGCAAGTTTTTTAACAAAGTCATTGACGAAAAGAACGCTCCATCAGTTCCTTTACAAAATTTGGTTTTCACTTTTATCTTCATGAAAACGACCTTTGAAGATATATGTTAGCGTAATAAAGATATAAATGCTTAATGTAACACCTGTAATGACTATAGGAGTTGTGGCAACAATTCCAATAAGAATAGCGCTCAAAGCGATGATGGCTGCCCAGGTTGTGTAGGGGAACCATTTTACTGCGTAGGCACTCGTTTTTTCTGGATGTATTTTTCGGGATTTTAGGTGTGCAACCGCAATGATTAGCCAAATAAATAATACGGTATAGCCAAGTGAACCCATTAAGAACTCAAAGGTTTTACTGCCTGCAAATAAAGAAATAATGACACCCGCATATAAAGCAACTGTACACATGAATATGGCGTAGACAGGTACTTTCCTTTTTGATAAATGTGCAAAGATTTTAGGAATACGACCATCTGCAGCTTGCGTATACAGGACGCGCGATGAGCCATACAAGCCCGAATTCATAGATGAAATAATAGCGAGTATGACAACGGCATTCATAATATGATCAGCGCCTGGTACACCAATCATCTTAAATACCATAACAAACGGACTTTCCGGTACTCCGTTTACTTCATTCCAAGGAATTAAGCTGACAATAATAAAAAATGGAAGTAAATAAAAGGAAATGATGCGTACAAGTGTGCCACCTACAGCTTTTGGTACAGCTTTTTCTGGATTTTTGGTTTCGGCTAATGTAATACCAATAATTTCAGTTCCTCCATAAGAATAAATCACAACAAGCATAGCGGCGACTAAACCGGAGGGTCCATTCGGCAAAAAACCACCATGGTCTGTTAAGTTAGAAAAACCAATAGCTGTGTGGTTACCAAATGTGACGAGTAACAGGATTAACCCGGCTACAATGAACACTACGATAACAGCAATTTTGATTAATGCCAGCCAGTATTCTGTTTCCGCGAAAACTTTTACGGATAACAAGTTTATGACTGTAACCAATATGGAAACAGATAATGCGAGTATCCAAATCGGATAATTAGGTAACCAATATTGAATGAAAATAGCTGCAACTACTGATTCAGCTGCGATATTTAATACCCACATCTTCCAATAGATCCAGTCCAGAAAATAAGCAGGATATTTTCCTAAAATCGATTGCACCAAATCTCTAAAAGTTCTTGCTTCGCTGTTGCGGA
This sequence comes from Planococcus sp. S3-L1, assembly GCF_030063085.1. Lineage (NCBI taxonomy): Bacteria > Bacillati > Bacillota > Bacilli > Caryophanales > Caryophanaceae > Planococcus > Planococcus sp. S3-L1. Next base: position 27,656 of record NZ_JASISN010000018.1, read on the forward strand.
CGGCCATTTCTGCTAAGCCCTGCATAACAAATAATAGAATAATACCACCTATTAAATACGCAATAAGTACGGCTGGACCTGCCATATCAATGGCTGCACTGCTCCCTTTAAATAATCCGGCGCCAATAGCACCACCCAATGCCATCATCATGATATGACGTGATGTCATCGTTCTCTGCAATTTCTCGTTATTGTTTTCCATTTTCTTACCTCCTAAAATATAAAAGGCATGCCGTCAGTTCCTTCATGAGTACATGAAAGAAGAGACGACATGCCTTGTGCAAACCGCGGTACCACTCTAATTGGTTCTTTATGAACCCTACTTGACACCTTGTAACGGGGGTGAATCGTTAAAGCGTATAGATAGCTCTATGTGCTTTACCACTCCTAGGCAAGTTCAAAGGATTAGTGGACTGCGTTGCACCAACCCGCAGCTCTCTTGACCAACTAATACACTTTTACTACTCCTACTCATCGCGTTTCTTTAAAATTATCTTTTAGTTTAAGTACTCGTGCTCGTTTAAATGCCCTTGACCCTTCATTTCAAAATATCTCCAAAATACAAAATCAAAAAAGGCATGTCGTCTGTTCCTTCATGAGTACATGAAAGAAGAGACGACATGCCTTGTGCAAACCGCGGTACCACTCTAATTGGTTCTTTATGAACCCTACTTGACCACCTTGTAACGGAGGTGAATCGTTAAAGCGTATAGATAGCTCTATGTGCTTTACCACTCCTAGGCAAGTTCAAAGGATTAGTGGACTGCGTTGCACCAACCCGCAGCTCTCTTGACCAACTAATACACTTTTAATACTCCTACTCATCGCGTTTCTTTAAACTATATAAGAAAAGTTTTAACTGTTATTCAACACTATACTTACAGCTTCTAATCTTGTCAATCATTTATTTTGAAATAATTTTAAACAAAGACATCATGTGAATTTCAGAGATGTTTTTTAAGCGTTGAATATAAAAAAGGTAACCTACTTTCTAGTTTTTGTGACAAATTACGCAATTTAAAAACTACCTTATTTATAAAGAAAGAATAGTGAGGACTGTTAGAGAAATACACAACAGATGGGTATATGTGTATCTAGCGCTATTTACTGAATTGCTGTATGCGACAGCGGTTTGATTTAATATGGCCGTACTCGTATTCTGATAATAGGGAAGTTTTTTCAATTTGTCGATTGCTGATTCAGTTTTCTAGCTGATCGAAAAGCTATAAAGACAATCCAGTACCTGATCTTTACTACTTTTTTGATGGGAGTGGACGTGCGATGCATTATGACGTAATTGTAATTGGAGCAGGATCGATGGGAATGGCAGCAGGTTATTTTTTAGCAAAGAGTGGAAAGAAAACGTTATTACTAGATTCTTTTAGCCCTCCGCACAATAAAGGAAGTCATCACGGGGAAACAAGAATCATTCGGCATGCATATGGAGAAGGTGGAGAATACGTCCCTTTGGCACTTCAGGCTCAAAAATTATGGAACGACTTAGAGGAAATGACGGGAATATCATTATTTTCTGCCACTGGTGTGTTAAACGTTGGCCATGAAAAAACTGATTTTATCCAGAACATCATCTCGAGTTCAAAAACCTATTCGTTACCACTTGAGACTCTAGCCTCACCTGAAGTGAACAAACGTTGGCCCGGCATAACGATACCTGCCAAGTACATCGGATGTTTTGAACCTGCATCCGGCATACTAAAATGCGAGTCGTGTATTAGAGCATATAGAACACTTGCAGAGCAGCACGGTGCTACACTTTTGATGGATAGTAAAGTGAACGAATTATCGGTTCATGATCAAAGAGTTACCGTCAAAACTGAGGCTCAGACTTTTAGCTCGGATGCTTTGGTGATTTCAGCAGGCGCATGGTCTCGAGACCTTCTTTCCATGTTGGGGTTAAATCTGCCGTTAAATCCAGTAAGAAAAACATTTGCTTGGTTTGATGCTGGCGAAAATCTATACAATCATACGAATTTTCCAGCTTTTACGTTTGCGACATCTCAAGGATTCTATTATGGTTTTCCGAGCATTGATGGTTCCGGATTAAAAGTTGGCCGCCACGATGGAGGACAATCAATTGATCCAGACAAATCCATCCCAGAATTTGGACAGCTAGATGAAGACAGAACAGATCTAAGAAACTTTTTAAATCATTATATGCCTTCAGTAAAACAACTAAAGTATGGAAAAACATGTATGTATACATTGACTCCTGATGAAGATTTTATTATCGATTTACATCCAGACTACTCAAACGTCGCTATTGCTGCAGGCTTCTCTGGACACGGCTTTAAATTCAGCAGTGCCGTTGGTCAAATTTTGAGTGAATTGATCAGTTCTGGGAAGACTGAACAAAACATTGCACCATTTTCACTGGATCGATTCAACTAAATTTTTGAACTATGCAACCGTAGTTCGTGTTTAGGCGCAAAGAGAGGAGCTAAGCGCATTCTTAATTACTTATAAGTTTGGGAAAATCTATTCAAATAAATCATGCCAATTGACGAATAGAGTCTGTGCTTCAATCCATTCAAAAGAGTGAGTTATTTTTTAAAAAAAGGAGAATTTGTGGCGAGTTGTATAAATGGTCATGTTAAATGGAGTTTGACAGAAATAGGATAACTTGATTTCGTAAATGGAAAAGACTATCCAAATTAGGATGACAAAGAATGTATATCGTTTTGATCATAAGCTTTGTTCGGCTTGAGTTACTTGTGTTTAATAGTTATTCTAATTCTTATTTTCAAGGTTCAATTGAGTGATAAAGATGAGCCTTTTTTCTGTTTAACTTGAGACGTAAAGTGAGACAATAGTTATCTCCTTTTAGACGGTATTTCTCAAAGTGACAATTAGCATTGTAAATTTTACCATTAGTGATATGCTAAAATCATCTATTCGATAAGTGGAGGATTTGTATGAAAGCGATGAATAAGTTATTTTTGGTTTTTTCCCCCTTTGTACTCTTTCTATTGGTAAGTGGATGTTCAAATACGAATGTCTCAAAAACGCTCGTTATTGAAAATCCAAAAGGTTACGAGGGAATTTTGGTTTCCGATGCTTCTTCACTGGTCAAAACGGATGGCTATGAAGAGGTTTTCGTCAAAAGTGAAGATAAGGCTAATGAGTTGATTGACCTGTTAAATGGGAAAGAATTGTTTGAACCAAACGAAAAAGAGATTCAAAAAAGAACCGCTACACTAGAACAGTCAGGCAGTTACCGTGTGTTGCTTTACAACAAACCAAGTGTCAACAGTAAAAGTGAGGATATTCTGCCTTTTCTCTTTTATCAAGATGGAACGATTCAAGTAGACAAAGAAGGAACTTCGTATTTTATCAAAAATCCGCCAAAGGATTTGCTAACTCAATTAAAAACCGATTGGAATATTAAGTTTTGATAGTGAACGTACTCCGAAATATGCCAAGGAATGTCGTAGGAGTAGGAAGCAAACTTTTAAATACAGAACCGATTCCATACGGAAGAGCACCTAAAGCAAGTAGAGACATTCTGATGACTTAAAAAAATTCAACGGTGGAGGAAGCTTCATAGGAAAGTTGCTGCTTTTTTTAAAATTCATTGACTTTTATTTTACTGCTATTAATCTGCTACGTAATAGGTGCTGGATAGAGTATTTATAGCGAACGGAGAAAGAATACAGTTCGCTTATAGAAGTTGAGCGCAACTGAAAGAAGTAGCTCAGTCTCTGTCGGCATTTCAGTAGGTTATGCTCATTTAAACAAACATACAATAAGGGAAAGCTGTCGAAAGCTCGACATCTTTTCCTTTTTTCTTTTGAACACCTGCTTTTTTTATTTTTTATTGCTAAAATTAAAAAGAAAGTGAGACCGTTTTCTATGGTACGCGGTTAGTATTAAAATAAGAGTCGAATCGACAATAACTGTGCGATTAAAATAGAGAGGAAGTAAAGCGTGTTAACCATTTATAAATCCTCACCGGATGGAATATTAAAAACAATAAAAAAATTCGAAAGCAATTGCTGGATCAATATTACCGCACCGTCAAAAGAAGAACTTGAGGAAGTATCTCGTTCTTGTAAGATCCCAATGGATTTTTTAGAAGATCCATTAGATTTGGAAGAAAGTGCTCGTATTGAATATGACGAAGAAACGAATAGCACGTTGCTGATTAATGACTTTCCAATCGTCGATGTGACCAACGACCAGTTTAATTCGTATATCACTATTCCCATCGGCATTATCTTAGGGAGCGACTACATCGTCACGGTTTGTCAGCAGCCAAGTAACTTTTTAAACGGACTCATTAAGAAAAACGTCAGCACCTTAATGAAAAGTCGATTTGCCTTAGAAGTATTATTGTCCATATCAACCCAGTATTTGGACAACTTAAAACACCTTAATAAGCATCGCCTTAAAATAGAAAGTAACTTGCGTGACTCATTAACAAACAAGCAACTTTATGACCTAATGGAAATTGAGAAAAGTTTGGTGTATTTTCTCACCTCGTTAAAGTCAAATGCAACCGTCATAACCAAACTGTTTCGTATCCATTCGATCAAGTTGTACGAAGACGATAAAGATCTTTTAGAAGATGTGAAAATAGAAAACAATCAAGGGATTGAAACGACCGAATTGTATACGAGAATTTTGGACAGCATCACAAGTTCATATTCTTCGCTCATATCAAACGAATTGAACAATACGATGAAAACGCTAACGCTATTTACTGTGTTTTTAACTCTTCCAACATTAGTATTTAGTTTTTACGGGATGAATGTAGATTTGCCTGCAATGGGTACTGACTCGACTTCATGGGTTAGTACACTTTTAATAGCGTTGATCTTGGTTGTCTTAATTGGGGGGGCATTGTGGAAAAGAAGAATCTTCTAATAACGACACATAGCGAACAAAACAGCCGATTTTTAAAAATCAGGCTGTTTTTTAGATGAAGAGATCTTTTTAACGGAAGTTTTGTCATCTTGCAATAATACTGAAGCCTATCCATTAGAAATTACTTTTCTAGTTTTTATTAGGATGACTCTGGCAATCATTGAGTATGCTGATTGATATTTAAATTCAGGAGTTGTTAAATTAAAAACAATTGATACAATATATAGGAACTTAGTAATAGGTTTAAATAACTAATTAGAATCGAGGAGAAGTCAAATTGAAAAAAGTATTAAGTGTTATCGTCATACTGTTTATCCTATTCCCTTTGTTTTCATCCGTAACAGAAGCCACTACTGTTCGTGAGGCAAAGAAAACACAAGTTACGACACAATTCAGGACATCTGCAAGTCCAAAGGCAAGTGTCATAAGTACTTTGCCAAAAGGATCTTTAGTAACGCATTTAAATACGGTAAAAGGCGGATGGTCTTACGTTCAAACAAATAATAAAAAAGGGTATGTAGCGACAAGTTCCCTTACTGTTCCAAACAGTAAAACTAAAATCGTGAGCTCAAAAAGTGGGTTAATCATAAAAGACACGGAATCATCAAATTCAAAAACCATCTCTACTCTTAAACAACATGTAATTGTAGAAGATTTTGGTGTAGTTGGAGGTGGTTGGTCCCTCATAAAGTCGGGGAATGTGATAGGCTATGCTAACTCCAAGTCCATTACTGATACAAAGCCGGTTAAAAAGTATACGAATACTAACGTGACACTCCGAGATGCTGCGACCACAAGTGGGAAGAAGACAGGTTCTCTAAATAACAACAAAGAAGTCTATGTTCATTCACAAGTATCCAACTGGTCGTATGTAACAAGTGGTTCCATAAAGGGTTATGCACCAACTAGTCAATTTTCTGCAAAAAAACAAGAAACAAGCCTACAAACATTGAATTCATTTACTGACTTACGCCCGTCAAAAATCAAATGGATGAACTATTATTTTGATGGAGATGTGTTACAAGGGAATATTCGAAGTTTTGTTGAAAATAAAGAGTATAGCTATACAGTTCCTTCTATTTACACATCATTTTCACCAAAAAGTTTTCAGATTGGGACACCAGAATCTGACTTTATTTGGATCAATATTCCGGCGCCATTAACTCAAAACAAAGCTGCTGCTCTCTATGATTTTGACTGGAATTCGTATAAAGATGTTCAGATTGGAAATGCGTACCTACGCAGTACAAAGGAAACAATCACGACACCTGCAGGAACATTTAAAAATGTTGTACACATTGAAACAAAAATGACTAATATATCTTTTACGATTCACTATTATTTTGCGCCAGGATATGGATTGATTAAAGTAAAAGATTCTAAAAATCGTCTATCCTATGAATTGCGGAGTTATAAATAATAAGAGCGTTGATTGGGATTCAAATAGATTGAGATAGAGAATAAACTGATTACTAGTTATGTATAGCTTATCTTTCAGTTTTCTCTAATTAATAGGACTGTTTATTAAGTAACGCTCGTTCAATATTACATTGAACGAGCGTTACTTAATTTTTTTGTCAAAGGATTGCTTAAATATTTTTGGGTTTATTAATTTGTTTGAATAAACGAAACTTTCTCACTTCTGATTACGTATATAGAGGTATATTGAATTAGGTGTTACTAATGAAAGGCAGGAGAGTTTTATGAAGCGATTTTTCTACTATTTCATCTGGACATTAGTTATTGGATTTTTAATCTATTTAGGACTGTACTTTCAAGAACAATTAGTTACAAAATCGCAAACGACGTTTACTCTTTATCCACTTCGAGCTTACATTATTTTATTTCCAATAATGATTGGTTTACTTTTGCGTACACCCAAATTTATTCTCGAGATAAAAGAACGGCAGAATCACTCATTCGATTGGATTAAATTTATTGCTGTGGGTTTGCCGGTGTTTGTTATTTTAGTCTTTTCTTTTATGCCTTACTTACCAAATAGCGAAAGCTGGACTCCGGTAGTTAATATGAATATCAATCTCATTCTTTACAGTGGCACGACGCTACCTACTATTGCCGGACTGATTTTTGGTTATGTGCTGTTGGATAGTTTTAAAAATAAAGATTCTGTGAGATTTTATAAGTGAATCTATGGGAATCTAAACTAATAGTTAGTTGCAAGATCTATGCTTTCTATCAAAAAATAACATGTCTTATAAGGAGGAGTCGTAAAAATGAGCGGAAAAGAAATTCTGTATGCTTTCAGAAATGATTTAAGCAAATACTCGCCTGAACAACTGAAGAAAATTTCAGGGAAAGGCGTTTGGTCGATCGGACAAATGTATGATCATATCATCTTAGTAGCACACGAGTATCTCGATCATGTCGAGACCTGTGCCGAACAAAAGCAAGAACAACTACTAGGAAAAACTCCTTTTGGTGAGCAATTAGTTCAAAGAGGTGGATTTCCCCCTATTAAAATCAAACTTCCAGATGAAGTAAATGCACCGCCCAACAATTCTGATAGCCAAAAAGAGCTTATAAATAGAATTAATGAGCTGATTGAAAGACTAGAACAATGGGAGGTGAAAGTAGATTTGATTAACCCCAATTACAAAGTTGAACACGGAGGATTTGGCTGGCTGAATGCCAAAGAATGGTATGCATTAGTCGGTATGCACAGTCACCACCATTTACGCCAACAAGAGGAATTAGAAAGATCTTTATAGAGCTAAGTAAGGAGTAAATTACTTCTAGCAATAAAAAGCAAATCCCCAGTGGAATAAATTCCGCTGGGGGTTTCTAAAATAATAGTGTTTTAAAATTAGTTAACTCCTACAGCTGTAAACGCAGCTTTGACACTTGTAACTTCTGTACTTGAAGCTCCATAGAGGTCAGTTGCAGCTTGGATTGTTGCAGCGCGGTAATGACTATAGTTTGAATTTGGTGTTAAATACTGTGTTAATGTGCGGTAATAAATAGCGCCCGACTTATTATTGCCAATACCAGTTACAGTAACGCCATAATGCGTTCCACCATTCGCTAATAAGTAAGCAGCCTTATTGCTTATTCCCGAGTTGATATGAACACCGCCGTTGTCACCTGCACCTGTGTAACGCTTCGAATAATGATCAGGATCACCACTTAATGTAGGATCTTTCAATGAGCGTAAGGCGTCACCCGCAACATTCGGCGTATAAATATCTTCACCAACTTGCCAATCGGGGTTGTTATTAAAATGATATTCAACAAGTGTTCCAAAAATGTCAGACATCGACTCATTAATCGCACCGGACTCGTTCTGATAAATCAAATCAGCAGTTGTGTTTGTTACGGCATGTGTCAGTTCGTGAGCGACAACATCAAGCGCTCCAGATAATGGAATGAAAGTGTTGCCATCTCCGTCACCATAGACCATTTGAGAACCACTCCAGAAAGCATTATTGTAGCTGCGACCGTAATGGACCGTGGAAATTACTTGTGCTCCGTTACCATCGTAACTATTGCGGCCATGAACGTTTTTAAAATAGTCATAAGTATTGCCTGCATAGGCGTGAGCATCAACTGCAGCTCCGTCATACACGGCGTTATAAATATTGTCGCTATCCAACCACAAAGTTCCTGGAGTCTGCGTCCGGTTTTTAGCATCGTAAGTTAAAATGCCGTTTCCTCGTGTTCCATCAACCAAGTAAGAGCCATTGCTGTTAGTCAAAGTATTGAACGTTTTAGCATCTCTTAGAACGCCCTTTCCGCTACCCATCGTATTACTGCCAGTTATACCAGGTCCACCAGATGATGGTTTTGCAGCATGAATTTGGTTGTAGGATTCCACTATTTGTCCAGTTTTAGCATCAACAAAATATTGATAATTTCCGGGCTCTGGATATAAGAATTCAAATTCTATACGATAAGCGAAACTCGCTTGTCCATCTTTGGCATAAACAACCAATTCTGGTGTTGTTTCAGATTCAAGCTCTGGTGAATTGCCAATTTTTTTGGCTAAGTCTGCTTTAGCGTTTTTAAGCGCTGTATCTGCTTTTAGCGTAGCTCCTTTTTTCAACGATTTTTTATCAAATAATTCAGGTGTTAAGTTACCTGAAATTGAAGTAAGAACACCATCCTGATCGACGTGCGCATTTATTTCAGATCCAAAAACAGGAACTCCTTTGAATTTTTGCTGTAATTTTAAGTTTGTAAATCCAAGCTCGTCTTTTTCCTCGGAAAGGGTTTTAAAACTTGAAAATTCCTTTTTACCAATTTTATATATTTCCTGATTTTCTTCTAAATAGGCAAATACAATTTCTTTTGCTGATTTAGTAGAAGGCATTGTAAGTTCGCCAGCAATAAAATCAGGCATTTGTGTTTCTTTATTGATGTGAACTTTTTCTGCTGTTTGTTGCTGAGTTAACGTACTTGCGGAAACCGCTGTTGCTGATAACGCTAGTGATGCTGCCAAACTTAAAGTCAGTAATTTTTTCTTATTCATCAAATTCACTCCTTCTCGTTTTACCGGCATCGAAGCTCGGTGTAAATAGCATAACTTTTTAACTTTTCTGAATATATAGGGTAGATTATGTGTTTTAAACATCACAAAAAAGTGATAATTATACTTCCAAAAGTTAAAGAAAAACGAATTATGTATAATTTGTAGGACTATGTAAGTTGGAAATTAGGGAAGTATTCGATAAGTTAATGTAAAATAATGAAACAGGCAGTAAAGACTGAAAAATCTATTTTTTAACTCATGTATATAAAGCCTACACTGTACATTACGAGATAAATTTTAAAAAAGAGGAGAAACAAGATGTCTATGAATTTTATTGGCTTGATGGCAAGGAAAAAATCGTTAAGTATTGGCATGCTATTCAAAAAATTCTGCATGAATCGAAATCAGGGAATTTGCTGTACGACTGTGTTCGTGGTTGGAGATATTGTTTCAGGCACAATAAATTTTGAGAGTGTACGATTTGGTTCAACAAAAGTTAATTTCAGTAAACTACATCGCAATTTGTAAAAGTTTGGATAGTAATTTATACGAGTACTACGAAGGGAAATAACATTTTGTGACTTTGAAGAGAGCTTATTTATACAGAAAAAGTAATAGAACAAACCAGGTACGCGTCGCTTACTAATGAAAGCGGATCGTAAACGAAAAAAAGAAGGATAGCAGCTCACTTATGAGCCATTCTATCCTTTTTTCTATAAGCCTTTTAAAGTCGTAAATATAGTAAGAAGGAGTAGAGATGTCTACAACGGGTGTCCTTTTTTTAATTTATGAACGGATACATTTAGTCAAGTCAAGAAATACTCTCGGTACGTATAGAAAGTAAATCCGAGTGCCAATACGAAGTATAAGACTGAACCAATAAAAATATAAGACCTTTCTGATACGTGAACTTTCTGTTCCATTCGAATTCCTGTTTGTCCTTGAATTGACATATCTAATCGACGACTCGTCATCCCACCCTTAGATTTAAAAAAGTAAACGAGGGCTAAGGCCAACCCTGCGAATGGGATTGCAATATCTAAGAAAGCTAGTTGTAGAGCAAAGGCACTTGCCCAATTGCCAAATGCGATAGTCGAAAGGGTTAAAAGAATTATGAATATTTTTTTCATAGCTACCTCCATTTTATATTTTTTGTAATAAATGTTAATCTATTTAGTTATTCTTTACGTTACAATAGAAAAAAGGTTTCAAGAAAACAGAATATTAAGCAGATTAACTAGAACCTCTAGCAATGCCGTGAAAAAAAGAAAGGAAGAGAAGAAATGATTGAAGTTAAATTACAAGCAGCATTGGTGCATGCTGGAGTCAACCGAGCGAGTTTTCTCGGTGAAGGAGCCTGGCATTATGCCTGGAAAGTATGTAGAGAAGAAAAAAAAATAGTGCTTCGAATTCCAAAAGCGATTGCTTATGGAAAATCTGTCTCGTTTGATGAAGAGGCATTTAAAGCAGAGTATGCAGGCACTGAACTCTACTACTGGGCTGTAAATAAAGCTCAAAAAGGGGCGGCACCGGATTTTTTTAAATTCCATGTGTCGACTGAGCTGACTTACACGTTAGAAACATATAGAGGAAAACAAATTGATTTACACAGTATGACAGAAAAAGCGGCTTTTCAGATAGGCAGTAAAGTCGGATCAATCCATCGTAAAACAGAAGATGTTCCACATGGATTGAGTGGTTTTGGTTATCTAACTTGGTCAGAAGAAAATGGACTAAAAGGCACATTAAATGGAGATGTACACGAATTTTTGAAAGAAGAAAGCAAGGAGCATTTAACAGATTATCAAACGCTTTGCCTTGCACATCCGAAGTTTGAAGACAGTGTGGTTAGTAAAGCACTTCAATTAGCTGTGACTAGTAGAAAAAAAGCATTTACGAAACCGCAACTTGTTAATCAAGATGCTTCGCCAGAAAATATTTTGATTGATGAAAATGGGTTATGTCTAATTGACCCTTATCCTAGTATCTATTATTCAAGAGGAATGGCCGGCAACTTTATGAATCTCTACGAGACATTTTTTATCGCTCTTTCGGATACACCTCGTTACAGCAGACATCAATTTTCAACATGTGCGGCTAAATTAAAGTTGGTTGCGCAAGGATATATAACCGGTTATAGTGCCGGCAATCGACAAATTGCTAGTGAAGTGAGAGGAGAGCAGTTGCTTCAATTACTGGAAACCGCTTATAGCCATTTTTGTTTGCTTTCAGAGGATCTTGCTGAGGAAACAAAAATTCGATATGGCAGTAAGGAAGAAATCGAAGCGAGGTTACCGGTATTTTGTGAAGAGCTAAAGGATTTAGCCTCTTCTCAAATTGATGAACTTTTGTATTTTCAACCAAAGAAATAATTTATTTTAGTAGAAAATTATGTTCACGTTGCATGTCTAATTTGTTAATAGATTTAGATTGCGTAGAAAGAAGGTGTTCAGACAATGAAGAAGGATCATAAAGAGAATCCAATTAACGCAGCTAAGCAATTTGTGAAAAAGAATCATCCCTCCTGTGATGCAGCATTGCTCGCAGGAAGTGTAATTCGTGGTGAGGCAACAGCAACATCTGATCTTGATATTGTGGTATTCGATCATCAGTTACGCTCTTCTTACCGAGAATCATTTATCGATTTTGGTTGGAATATTGAAGTATTTGTTCATAATTTGACTTCGTATAAGGAGTACTTTTCAAGTGATTGCGAAAGAGCTAGACCTTCAATGCCTAGGATGGTAGCCGAAGGGGTGGTTTTAAAAGACAATGGAATTATTGAGCGAGTAAAAGCAGAAGCGGAGGTATTACTAGATAGGGGTCCGAAAGAGTGGCCAACCCAAATCATCGATACTAAACGATACGTTATTACCGATTTACTCGATGACTTTATCGGATGTCATGACCGAGCCGAAGCGATCTTTACTGCTGGCGCTATAGCTGAACTCATAAGTGAATTTGTACTACGAACAAACAAGCAATGGAGTGGTTCGTCAAAATGGATAATTCGATCGTTGAGACACTATGATTGTGAATTTGCTAATTATTTTATTGAAGCTTTTGAGGAATTTTATAAAAATAACAACAAACAAAAAATTATTCAACTGGTTGACGAAGTCTTACTGCCTTATGGAGGACGGTTATTTGAAGGTTTTTCTTCGGGTAAAAGTTAATGAGAATGACAGAGGTGTTGAAGGTGAAATTAGACCATGTAGCCATGAATGGGAAAATAGCGGTTGAAATATTGAAATGGGAGTATGATTCTCCTTATGATTTTTACAACAATAAGTTAACGCAAGAGACACTGGCTGAAATGATGGATGGTTCATACTTTGTTATCACCAATGATTTAAGCGAGTTAATCGGTTTCTTCTGTACCGGTAAAAGCGCCCAAGTTCCAAGTGGGAAAAAGTTCAAAGTATACGTAGAACCCCTTTTTGATATGGGATTAGGGATGAATCCTCAACTAGTAGGAAGAGGTAACGGATATGAGTTCTGCTCATATATTGTTAAAGTCATCGAAGAATATTATCATAGTCACTACTCTATTCGATTGACTGTAGCGAAATTTAACCAGAGAGCCATTTACTTATACAAAAAGCTTGGGTTTATTCAAGTTAATGAATTTAGTGCAAATTTTACAGATTTTATTACGATGGTGAAAAAACCTAGCTTTTACAAAGGCTTGTCTGATACTCGAGATAATGATAAAGCTTAACGAGTAAAGGGATGGATACAGAAGCTATTGAGATTAATATGTCTAACATCCAAAAGGAGTATAGAGAATAAAAATCACAAGAGTTATTGTTAATTTATCCAAAGAGAGAAACGATTAAACGTTGGAATTTAGATTCTTTATACGAGGACGGGAGCCAATCAATTGAACTAAGAAAATCATTAAATCATTTGGCGTAGAACAGTAAGACGCTGGCAATGATATCGGAATTTATAGAGTTGTACCAAAGAAAAAAGATTTCCAAGCACTTCTTAATAAGATTGAGCGATTCCAAAAAATCCTTAGTGAATGGACGCAAATGAATGAATTTTTGACTTGCATATGTGCTAAAAACGTGGAGCTAGAAAATACTCATCTACAGAAGAAAAATGTACTATAGAAACGGAGAAGAGGCGTCATTCGACACCTCCTCTCCGTTCGTTATTTCTGAATCATCTACGATAGGTAACTTAAAGCTTACTTAACAAACTAATCGATGCTGTCTGTTTGATTTTTCATAATTTGCTCATCCATCGGGCCAATAATTTTTTGAGCAATTTCGCCTTTTGTATTCAAGATATATGTTGTTGGTACAGTGCGAATTTGATAAGTTTGAGCGACGCTACCTGTCTCATCCATAGGCATTGTGAAGGTTAAGCCAAATTCATCAATAAACGAACCGATTGCTTGTTCGCCATTATCTTGCTCTGTCAAATTGACGGCCAGTATTTCGACATCGCCATCTAGATTGTTTTCATGAAATTGCTGCATGTGTGGCATTTCTGCACGACACGGAGGACACCAAGTAGCCCAGAAATTGAGAATAACTTTTTTGCCGTGATAATCGGATAACTGAACTGTTTGACCATGTTGGTCGGTCAAAGTGAAATCGGGTGCTTTTGCTCCTAGAGAGAGTCCTGTTGAAGTAGGTGTAATGGTTTCTGATTGCTTAGTTGATTCACTCTTCGTAAAGAAATTGAGCGCCATGATGCCAATAGCAGCTAAAAGCAGAATTCCAAAAAGTATTTTTTTAATCATAGAGTCTGTCCTTTCTGTTCAAAGCGGATGTACATGATGCTAGTGACAATCGCTAGTAAAATGAATGTTGCGTTTTGCCATGACCAAAGCGAACCAAATGCACTTGAAATTAGCAACTCTAATGTTAATAATGCGGCAAGCAATAATACGTTCGGGACGTCAGTACGTTTTGCGAGAAAGCGAATAGCCAGAATGCTTATAATCAGAAGCAAAGTATGTAAAATTGCTTCAACCACATTTTTTTCAAAGCTTTGCAGAATTGCTTGATAAGATAAAAAGAACAAAAGCCAGGCAAATGCGGATTGCTTCGCTACCTTCCATTGTTTTTTCTGCACCATAATTAAATAGATACTAACGACAACAATTCCAAGGAAATGTCCATATAAACCGCCGTTAAAATAAAGGATGGATAAAGGCATATTACGAAAGTTTTCGAAATGAAACAGGCTGTAACTGAGTTTCCAGGTAAGGATATAGAACGTCAGCGCATTCCAATACCATTCTCCAATTTTTTCTCCGGTAAAAAAACGCATGAAAAGCTTAGCTACGGCAGCTGCTAACAAAACAGCAATCCATATAGCGGGAATGGTCAGATGAAAAATAGGAATGTAGCTCATGATTGCTCTTCTGATCGGATAGTATTCATTACAAAAGTACCTCCATCTGTATTGGAATTTAACTACTCAACGTGTCCCATTATAGCTGAATGCACATTTTTTTCATCTTTTTTGTTTTGCAGTTAAGCTAAAACAAGATGATTATAAGAGGCACAGTATGATGTCATGGCAGGAACGCTTTGAAACAGAGGAATAGTTGTATAGACAGTGCCAAATGAATTCATCGAAATGATTTATCCGAAATTCATACCTAGTACAGTTACTTTTTTATACAGAGTATCCTATAGATTACCATAGAAATTCACCCTATGAAGACGATTTCACAAATTCGTCTTAACTACAGAAGTAAGTGAGCAGACTTTTATCAGTGATTATGAAAAAAGCTAGAAAGTGACAGTTGTCAACTGAGATAAATACGCTCTTTTTTAAGCAACAAAAAGACGTCTAGCTAGCACCTATTTTCAAGTGCTGGCTAGACGTCTTTTACTTGAATAAATCATTTAGTTTGTCATTGAGGCAAAGGGACCAAATTACAATAGTTTTAGCTTGTTACTGCTTCTTCACTTCTTAATAGGCTTGTTGTCTAAAGGCTTTTCCGACAAGGCAGAAAGTAATTGTGCTTCTTGTTTTTCTTTTAACTTTAAATGAGTTTTTGTATAGCTCGGATTAATCGTGCCGCTGCCTAGTCCTTCATTAATCATCTGGTCAATCGCATGAAAGCGATCAAGTGCTGTTTGTTGTGGATCTTTCATGTTACTTCCTCCTTATTGTCGTTTTAGATTTATCTGGGACAGCATATCGATTCGAATTCCTCATACTTTGCATCATTTTCATTTAGTATACCACATTATCTCAATTTTCTGATAAATATGTTAAGATAGAGTTAATCTTTTGAGTATGAAATAGAGAAAAAGGAATTGGGGTTTATAGAAAAGTCAATAACGTTTAGTTTACACAATAAAACTATTGCTACGCTGATTAAAAGGAGATGAGAATCGTGGGAAATGTGCAGAAGACCGTTATTTTTGAAATCGAACGAAGAAACACGCCGGGAGAAAGTTCTTACTGGGAAGAATTTGAATTACCCTATGTGATGAACATGAACGTCATTTCTGCTTTGATGGAGATTCGACGAAATCCTGTCAACATGAAAGGAGAAAAAACGACGCCTGTCACATGGGATATGAACTGCTTAGAAGAAGTATGTGGAGCCTGTTCGATGGTTATCAATGGCTATGCTCGCCAATCATGCACAGCTTTAGTTGACCAATTAAAACATCCTATACGGCTACAGCCTATGAAAACATTTCCAGTTGTTCGTGATCTGATTGTTGATCGCAGTTCGATGTTTGATACGTTGAAAAAACTCAAAGTGTGGATTCCGATTGATGGAACTTATGATCTTGGCGAAGGTCCGCGCATGCCAGAACGCAAACGCCAGTGGGCATATGAGTTGTCCAAGTGTATGACGTGCGGTGTTTGTTTAGAAGCTTGTCCAAACGTCAACGACAAAACCAATTATATTGGGGCAGCTCCTATTTCACAAGTACGCTTGATGAATGCCCATCCAACGGGTGCGATGAACAAAGATGAACGGTTGACCTTACTCATGGGACCGAGCGGCATTCAAGAATGCGGCATGGCGCAAAACTGTGTAGAGGTTTGTCCGAAAGGAATCCCGTTAACCACGTCGATTGCCTCGATGAATCGCGACATAACAGTCCAAATGTTTCGTAATTTTTTTGGGAGTGATCATATGGTTAACTAGAATAGACTAGTGCTTTTTCTCAAACGAATTATAGTCGAAATCTATTTTTTAGTAGATGTGGGATGTTGACCGAATAGATAATTTTGAGTAATTCGTCTTAGGATTAAATTATTAAAGCTATTGATTGTATATTCGCAGGGGTTGAGATGAGGCTACAGTCTGTAGTTTTTCGTCTCAAACCTGAGCCAAGAAATGTATAAGTATTTACGTGAGACAGGATGAAATCCGTTATGATATATGCAATAATATCTTCTGAATAAGATAAGATCTTTTTCAGTTTTTGTAGCTGAATAAAGGTCTTTTTTTTTCACATAAAGGTAACTCAAAATAGTAATTTGCAAACTACAAACCCCTCATAGGTGCAATAAGGAATTTTAGCATTATAATGATGGATATAGCTTTTGGAATGTACAGCTTTCCAATCGAACAATCTAGCTAAACGTAGCAGTAGGAGGAATACATATGAATAATCCAGTCATCATTATAGGTGCAGGATTAAGCGGTTTGCGCGCGGCATTACTACTTACAAAACAAGGAATAACTTGTAAAGTGCTTGAAGCACGAGATAGAATTGGTGGCAGAATTTTAAGTGAGTCTGTTCCAAATCAAGAGGATCTCGGAAGATTTGATCTGGGGCCAACGTGGTTTTGGCCGCAACACGAGCGCAAAATTTCGGCTCTAGTAGAAGAATTAGGGTTGGTGAACTTCGTTCAGCAGAACGAAGGAGACATGCTAATGGAACGGTTTCAAACAAAGCCTCCAGAGCGCTGTGTTATGGAAGAACACATTGACGCCAGAGGAGTTCGGTTAACCGGGGGAATGCGGTCCTTAATAGATGCATTGGCAGAGCAAATCCCTGCAGAAATGATTGAGTTAGAAACTCGTGTTAAAGAAATCTGTATGGACGAGCCTGGAAAAATTATGGTTACAGTAGAAAGAGCAGGTGGAAAGTTAGAAAATATGCGTGCAGCTTCGGTTATTTTGGCATTACCACCGCGTCTTGTAGCACGTCATATTAGATTTTCCCCAGCACTTCCGACAGAACTTTTAACTGATATTGCAGAAAAGCCGACATGGATGGGCTCACAAGCAAAAGTGGTTGTGGTTTTTGATCGTCCATTTTGGAGAGAATCTGGATTGTCAGGTTTGGTGTTGAGTTCGGTTGGTCCCTTGCAAGAAATCTACGATGCTTCGCCTACTAATGGGGCAGGTGCGCTCTTCGGATTTTTCGGGATTTCTTCTGAAGTGCGTCAACATATGGGACCAGAAAAAGTAAAAGAATTGGTCGCTAATCAATTAGTTAAACTGTTTGGCAGAGACGCTGAAAATCCCCAAGCAATTCTTTATAAAGATTGGTCTAGCGATTTTAATACTGCAGTTGAAGAAGATTCAAGCCCATTCAAAAATTATGCGAGTTATGGTCAACCGCCATCAGCTGGTGACTGGGAAGAAAAAGTGTTTTTTTCAGGAACTGAGACAAATTCACAGTATAGTGGCCATTTAGAAGGAGCGCTTCAGTCAGCTGAATATGTCGTAAGTAAAATTCTTACATTAACTAGTAAGTAAGCTAAAATCAGATACGTTGTTTTATTTGAATGCAGGCCCCATCGCCACAAAAACCTTCAAGCATTTAGTTGCTTGAAGGTTTTTGTGTTGGAGTTATTTTACTCGTTCGCCTTGGACGAACACCGAGATAATATTGCGACGTTGCGTCATATAGATGAGCTTCTGAAAAATATCTTGGAGAGAGTTCATGCCTTCGAAAATTGGCATGGATGAGTCTTTTATCTTGGTATCGATAATTTGTGCGTCAAAAGCATAATTTTTCGCAAGTCGACCAACTGGCAGACTAATGCTTTCACCGCCACCTGCTGTAGCAAAATTAAACGCTTCATTGACCGTGATACGCGAATCAGCACGTCCGCGAGAATCAGCGTTTTTAGAAGGATCTACCCCATCTTCTAGCATGCGAGAAGAAATAACGGCTTGGCGAATGGCGGAATAAATTCCAGGGTCATAACCTGCCGACAAATCCGTACCGAGTCCAATTTCAACACCCATGTCAGCAAAATGTTTGACCGGAATTACACTATTGGCAAAATAAGCATTGGAAATAGGGCAGTGAGCGATTGCAGTTCCTTGTTCGATATACGTTTTTGCATCATCATCGCTCAAGAAATTAGCATGCGCCATAATCGCTTTTTCAGTCAATAAGCCGAAATCATTTAATACTTGTGCGTCATTTTTGCCGAAACGCTCTTTCACATGATTGTGTGCCCAGTCACTCTCGCTACAATGCGAAGTGATATAAACATCGTGTTTAGCCGCAATTTTCCCTAATCCTTCTAACGCTTCAGATGTACAACTTGGTACAAAACGCGGCGTTACTACTGGGTAGACACCTTGCTTTGTTGTTTTATTCAACTCTTTTACTCGTTGAATAAAGCGTTCTGTGCCTGTTAATGCTTCTTCTAGGCTAGCATCTCTGTAGAAATCCGGGTTTTCAGCCGGGTCATCCATCACGACTTTTCCAACGAGTCCGCGTTGTCCTTTTTCGGCACAAATTTTTGCTAGCAAAAAACTTGCTTCTTCGTGGATGGTCGCAAAGTAAAGAGCGGTTGTTGTTCCGTTTCCAAGCAATGTATCGACTAAGTGGCTATAAGTTTCTTCGGCAAAAGTTATATCTGAAAACTTAGCTTCTAGTGGGAATGTGTACGTATTAAGCCATTCATAAAGTGGCAAATCAAGTGCTGTGCCGGTTTGAGCCCATTGAGGAGCATGAATATGCAAATCGATAAACCCAGGAAGCAAATACTGACCTTCTGTTAGTTCCATCAGCGTTTCTTCACTGCGGGCTTGTTTCAATACCATGTTGTAATCTTGATCATTCGGTGAAAGACGTTTAGCAATAAAGCCATCATCATTTATACAGAAAAGATAGTCTTCCAATATTTCGATTTCCTGTAGGTTAATACTTGAAAAGCCTGTTCCTTTAATAATTTTATTCATAACAGCCGATGCCTCCATAGTTGTTTTGTATAGGTAGATTAAAAGTTCTCATGTGTGTTGACTTATTTTTCATGATGACCATACGTTTCCGACGAGTGTGATTTTTCTTTTGGTTACTTTCAACAATATCAAAACAAGATAGAATAACAAAAGAGTGGGACCGGTATGGGTCAACACTCTTTTTAAAATTGAAACTTTATTTTGCTACCGTTTCCAGCGCCACTTCAATCATGTCATTAAACGTCGTTTGTCTTTCTTGTGAAGTCGTATGTTCCCCAGTAAGAATATGATCGCTAACCGTTAACAACGTTAATCCTCTTACACCAAATTTAGCAGATAGGTAATAAAGAGCAGCTGCTTCCATTTCAACAGCTAATACACCGTGCTGACCAAGCTTGTTAGTTGTTGCTTGGTCATCAGAGTAGAAACTATCAGAAGAAAATACATTTCCTACATGAAGCGTAAGTCCTTTATCTGTAGCAATATCATAAGCATTTTTGATTAAATTAAAGTTTCCAATTTGAGGAAGATCAATTCCTGGGAAATCTTTGCGGATCATCGCAGAATCCGTTGCAGCAGCTTGTGCAATAATCACATCGCGAATGTTCACGTCTTGCTGAATTGCACCACATGTTCCGATTCTCACAAGATTTTTTACCTGATAGTCATTGATTAACTCATGAATGTAAATGGATGCTGAGGGCATACCCATTCCGGTTCCTTGAACAGAAACGCGGTTTCCTTTATAGGTGCCTGTATACCCCAACATGCCACGCACATTATTGTAGCAACTTACATCTTCAAGAAAAGTTTCTGCAATATAGGTTGCGCGTAACGGATCTCCGGGAAGTAACACTGACTCTGCTATTTCTCCTGCTTTTGCTTCAATATGAAAACTCATTAGAAAAACCTCCATTGTCGTTGTTGTTCTTTTGCATGTAACTGCATCTTTAAAGCATCATAACATGACAGAAAGAAGTGAGCTGTGAAGACAACTACCTTATTATTGTGAACTTGTTCACAAAAAAAGCAGAGGATAAGGTAGCTGTTTTTTGATTACATACTATTCCACTTGCGAAGCATTTGTATTTCTTCTGCTTGATTGCAAATAGACTCGAGTTTTTTCATATCTACTATATAAATATTCTTTTCACGAATCTCAATTATCTTTTCGTCTTGAAATTCGTTCAAAGTTTTAGACATGGATTCTCGTGTAATCCCAAGCATCGTTGCGAGGAAGGATTGATTGATTTTTAAGTCCACTTTGTAGCCGTCATTACTTTGATCGCCAAAATTGAAATAGAAATCGACGAGTAAATTCGCGACTTTTGTTCGGACATCATGCAAGCTTAAATAACGAATCAAGCGATTTAGTATACGCGTGCGTTCAACAAGGATCTTGTAGGCATTTCTTAAAATCGCTGGGTATTGTTCCACAAGCTCCAAGAAGTCTGTCTTCTTAATTTGCCAGGCTGCAACATTTTCGAGTGCTTCAATAGAAGAAATTCGGTAATTAACAAGAGATAAAGCTTCAACTTCTCCTAAAATTTCTCCAGGTAATGCAAAGCTGAGCACAATTTCTTTGTCTTCGTGCAAACGAAAAATTTTCAGTTTTCCAGAACGGATAATGTAAATATCTTCGCTTTCATCATTTTCAAACATGAGCATATGATTTTTCTTGAATTGACGCTCTTTGAGCAGTAGAAGAATCTGCTGCAAATCGTTTTCTGAGATACCTGAGAAGATAGGGATATCTGAGAGGTTTGTCATCATGTGAATCCGTCCTTTCGATTCGGTAAGTTTCATTGCGTATCCGCCGCTGTTTTTCTAATACCGTAATCCCTTATTGAAAGTCACATGTAATCAACTAGCAATCGTCTATGCTAACTTGAATGTAAGGGAACTTTATTTTTTATTATACAGCACAAACTGAAAATCATATGATGGCGGCTGAATTACACTAATTCTTTTATTTTTCCAACTTACAATGCATAGTATCAATAAATAGAAGCGAGCGAAAAAGTGAGATTGAAAATTTAGAAAAAGGGTATTCGAAAAGAGACGATATAAATGCGAGTTAGAAAAAATAGATATTTGACTTGCTTGATCGTTTAAAAGTAGTTGATTTTTACTGAAAAATAGGGGGTATGAATATGAATAAAAAAGTAGTCGGGATGTCGATCATTGCTTCAATCGCTTTGGTCGGGTGTAGTTCGGGAGAAGATGCAAAAGAGCCAATTATTATTGGAGGAAAGCCTTGGACTGAGCAGTATATTTTGCCTTATATTTTAGGTGAGTACATAGAGTCCAAATCAGAGTATACGGTTGAGTATGAAGATGGCCTAGGAGAAGTGTCAATTTTAACACCTGCTTTGGAAAAAGGTGATATTGATATGTATGTTGAGTATACCGGTACAGGATTAAAAGATGTGCTGAAACGTGATTCAGAACCAGGTCAATCATCTGAAGAAGTGCTCGAGGCAGTTAGAGAAGGGTATGAAGAAGAACTAGGAGCGACATGGTTAGAGCCGCTGGGTTTTGAAAATGGCTATACGTTAGCTTATTCTAAAGATAGCGGCTTTAATGCTGAAACTTACTCTGATTTAGCTGCGATTTCTGCTTCTGAGGATGTCACTTTCGGTGGACCACACTCTATTTATGAACGACAGGGTGATGGCTATGAAGATTTAAAAGCTACTTATGATTTTAAATTTTCGGCTACCGAAAGTTTTGATCCCTCTATTATGTACGAAGCTGTGAAAAATGGAGATGTAGACGTTATTCCGGCATTTACAACAGATAGCAGAATTGAGTTGTTCGACCTAGCGACGACAAAAGATGATTTAAACTTCTTTCCAAAATACGATGCAGCTCCAGTTGTTCGATTAGAAACACTTGAAGAATATCCTGAGTTGAAAGATGTCTTAAACGAGCTTGCTGGGCAAATCAGCGAAGAAGAAATGTTGGCGATGAATTCTAAAGTAGATGTTGATAAAGAGCAACCGCAAGACGTAGCTCGAGAATTTCTAATCGAAAAAGAATTGATTGAAGAATAGAGAAACTTATTAACATGTAAAGTAAGTAGGAAATTTTTAGTAGGTAAGGGGAGTTATTCGATGAAAGCAGTAGAAAATACGTCTATAGCAGAGCGCTTTGCAGAAATTAGAGGCGTTACGATGAAACTAATTGAGCCTTTAGAAACGGAAGATTTTATCATTCAATCCCACGAAGATGTGAGTCCAGCAAAGTGGCATATTGCCCATACCACCTGGTTTTTCGAGCGTATGATTTTAAAAGAATTCAAATCGGATTATGAAGAGTTCAATCCAGCTTTTGATTTTTTGTTTAATTCGTATTACAACACGATTGGACCTTATCAACCACGCCACCAACGCGGCGTGCTATCACGACCGACTGTAAATCAAGTTATTGAATATCGCAATTATGTGGATCAGCAAGTAACTAACTTACTTGCTGAATCAGCTAGTGAAACAAAGGAAGAAATAGAAGCTTTAATATACATGGGCCTTCAACACGAACAACAGCATCAGGAATTGATCTTAATGGATATAAAATACAACTTTTTTGTTAATCCACTTTTTCCTACGTATACAGAAACTGAAAAACGTCCAGTAAGTAAACAGCAGGAATCGCAGTTTGTTGAGTTTGAGGGAGGATTGGTCGAAATCGGTCACGACGGGAATGGCTTTGCGTTTGATAACGAAAGTCCGCGTCACAAGGTTTGGCTTGAACCTTTCAAATTGGCAACAAAACCTGTAACCAATGGAGAATTTCTTGAATTTATAAATTCCGGAGGCTATGAAAAACCGGAATATTGGCTTTCTGATGGTTGGAGTATAGTCAAAGAACACAATTGGAAAGCACCACTTTATTGGCTGAAAGACAAACAACAGCACTGGCAAATCTTTACCTTAGCGGGCATACAGGACCTAGAACTCGATGAACCGGTTAGTCATATTAGTTTTTACGAAGCAGATGCTTTTAGTAGATGGAAAGGCAAAAGGTTACCTACTGAAGCTGAATGGGAATATGCTTCTCAAAGCGTTGCTATTCATGGAAATACGTTGGATGAGGGAGTTTACCATCCTGTAGCAAGCAGTAGCGATTCACAAAGTGAATTGTTGTCTAGGATGTTCGGAGATGTATGGGAATGGACTGCCAGTGCCTATTCACCGTATCCAGGGAGTAAACCGTTAGAAGGTGCATTAGGTGAATACAATGCAAAATTCATGTGCAACCAAATGATTCTTCGCGGAGGTTCATGCGCAACGCCGCTAAAACATATCCGAGAAACATACCGAAATTTTTTTCCGCCAGAAAAAAGATGGCAATTTAGTGGGTTTAGACTAGCACAAGACCAAAATTAATCATTTAAGAGAAGTACAACTGTTTTATGCGAAAAAGCAGACAACCGATTCTACTCGGGTTGTCTGCTTTTTTCTGTAAAAAAAGAATGATATTTCGACTTACTTATTGCAATTTCGTCAAAAAAGAGTAATATACCTAAATAGACATTGCATATCCACAATGGATATTGCAAATAGCTACTTAACATTGAAAATAACTGTTAACTTATATTAGACAGAAAAGGAGTGCAGATTATGCAGCTAACAAAGGGTGTCGAGCAGGCTATTTGTATTATTGTGTTGCTGGCGACGCAAGAAAGCAGCGCGCCGCTTGCTTCAGATGAAATTAGCAAAAGGCTGGGCGTTTCACCGTCTTATATGAAGAAAATAACGAGGAAATTAGTCGTTCAAGGAATTGCTGTTTCGGTACCTGGCAATAATGGCGGCGTTTCACTAGCAAAATCGGCAACGCATATTACAATGCTTGACGTTATTGAAGCAATGGAAGGACCAATACAACTTTACCCAGATACAGGGTTAATCCGTCTCGCTTTTAAAGATGGAGAGTATGCACAAAAAGGACAAGAAATTCTTAAAAATGTTTTTTCACAAGGAGATCGGTTATTGATTGAATATTTATCTAAAGTTACGGCTGCAGATCTCTTGAAAGAAGGATTAGGGATGTCGAATTTACCAACATTAAACTGGAATAGAGAAACGTTAAGTGATGTATTGAAAAAAGAACAGGATGATTTAAAATGAAAATGTTTAAACAGGAATGGAAGCAATTATTTTCCAAACCACTTTTGTTAGGAACCATGGTTGTTATGATGTTTATCCCGATTATTTATAGTGGTTTTTTCTTAGGCTCGTCGTGGGACCCTTACGGAAAAACAGAACGCTTACCGGTAGCGGTCGTTAATGAAGATGTACCATCAGAATATGAAGGCAAGACACTTGATATCGGTTCAGAGTTAGTTGGAAATTTAAAAGAGAATGATGCATTGGATTGGCAGTTTACCGATGCAAAAAAAGCAGAGCAAGGAATGGACGATGGGAAATACTTTATGGTTTTGACCATTCCAAACAATTTCTCGGAACATGCAGCATCTGTAATGAGTGATGATCCAAAACCGATGGATTTGCAGTATGAAACCAATCCCGGTCGCGGATTTTTTATAAAATCAATAAGTAAACAAGCGACTACGACGATTAAAGAGGAAATTGCAGAAAGTGTGACAAAAGAATACGTAAAAGCAGTATTTGAACAAATTGATACATTGGGTGAAGGTTTAGGAGATGCAGCAGAAGGTGCGGAACAACTTGATGATGGAACTGTCAAATTACAAAAAGGCAATGCAGAATTAATCGTAGGGCTTGGCACACTTTCAGAAGGAAGTTTAACTTTTCAGGAAGGCGCAGAGCAATTAGAAATTGGTGCCGGACAGTTTGCTACAGGAGCCGCAGATTTAAATCAAGGAGCGAACCTGTTGAATAAAGGGATTATTTCTTATACAGCAGGAGTAGGCAAGTTGCAAAGCGGTGTGGTTGGACTTGCTGAAGGAACCGCAGAGCTAAATAATAATGGTCCAAAACTTGTTGAAGGATCACAAAAGTTAGAACAAGGTCTAAATTCTCTCGTTCCAGGAGCAGAACAACTGAGTCAAGGTCTGACAGCTACTGAAGCTGGTAGTGCACAGCTAAATAATGGCTTACATGAGCTTCAAACACAAACAAGCGAGTTAACAGGGAGTTCTTCTGGCATTCAACAGTTGGTAGTAGGTCAAGCTGCGCTTGGTGAGGGTCTTGCTAAACTGGCTAATGGCAGTACCACTCTTCAAGAGGGACTTGGTGCATTAAATAACCAACTTCCAACACCAGATCAACTCAACAATTTGCAACAAGGTTTATTAGCTATTCAAGAAAACGTTAACCAATTAAATGGTGCTGTTTCGGCCAGTAGTGCACAGAATGCATCAAAATTGCAGGCGAATCTAGCGGCGGCACAACAAGCTGTTAGCGAAATGCAGCCAACTTCTTCAACTGCAACAGTGGCAGCTCTTGAAGCAACAGCTACTTATAGCAGTTTAACTGCGGAGCAACAAGCCGAATTATCAGCTGCAGTAACTGGAAGTACACAGCAACAAGCAGCAGCACAACAAAGTTCACTTGAAACGCTCGAGCAAAGTCTTGCTGCTGTATCAGCTAACATAAACGAGCAAATTATTCCCGCATTTCAATCACTCGGATCCATGCCTGAGAAAGTAGCAGAATTGAACAGTGCTGTAGATCAAGTAAATCCTGCAGCCCGAGAAGCTCTTGGTGGATATTCAGCTGTCCGAAATGCACTGAACGATCAACTTATTCCAGGTGTGAAGAATCTCAATGCGGGAGCAGAGCAAGCGGTTGAGACAAGTGGACAACTTCTTGCGGGAATTGAAAAAACAGCAGAAAGTCTACCTCAGCTTGCAGATGCAGTTGACCGGTTAGCAGAAGGAAGCTCTTCACTGAATGACGGTGTATCTTCTCTTGCTTCAGGCTCAATTGGACTTGTTGAAGGTGCGAGCGCGTTGCAACAAGGGTCTATAGAATTAGAAAAAGGAACAACTGAATACACAGCAGGAGTATCAAAAGCAGCACAAGGAGCAGGGCAGCTTCAAGAAGGAACGGCTGAACTTGCGGCTAACTCTGCAGAGCTAAATTCGGGTTCCAGTGATTTGGCAAATGGTGCAAATCAGCTAGCCGAGGGCGTACCAGCGCTTTCAAGTGGTGCAGGTGAACTTGCTGGTGGAGCAACTGATTTACATAGCGGAGCCAGCAAACTAGAAGACGGCTCTGGTGAATTAGGTCAAGGCCTTACAGAGCTAGAGGAAGGAACTTCTGAACTTACTACAAGTTTATCTGATGGCGCAGAAGATGTAGCAAGCAAACAAGTAACAGATGATAATTACGAAATGATCGCTGCACCAGCAACAGCAACAGAAAGTGAACGGAGCGATGTACCGAACTACGGTCATGCATTAGCACCTTATATTTTGTCGCTTGCTCTTTTCGTCGGAGCTTTATCTTTCAATTTAGTATTCCCAATTAACGCACCAGCTGGACGCCCGACTTCAGGAGTTGGCTGGTGGTTTAGTAAGTTTTCACTTGGTTTTATCCAAGCAACAGCAGCAGCACTCATTGTTGATGCAATTATGCTGTTCGGTTTCCATCTTCAAGTCGATCACATCGGAGAGTTTATTGCGGTCTCAGTCATCACTTCACTTACCTACATGTTCTTAATTATGTTCTTAGGTATTACTTTTGGAAATCCAGGACGATTTGTGGCAATGATTATTCTCGTTCTCCAATTGGGTGCAAGTGGTGGTACATTTCCTGTAGAATTAACAAATACATTTTTCCAGACGGTGCATGATTTTGTTCCCATGAGCTATGCCATCCTCGGATTCCGAGAATCGATGTCTTCGGCATATGGAACACATACTTTCATTACGAGTATTTTAGTGCTTGGCGCTTTTATTGTCATCTTTAATCTGCTGTTATGGCTAGTACTTAGCTTGCGAAGTCGTAAAGCATATAGATTAGCAGAAGAAAATTAAGTACAAGGGGCTGTCTCAAAAGGTCATAAACAATGACTTTTTGAGTACAGCTCCTTTTTTATTTTGTATGAAAGGTCTTTCGCTTTTTTAAAGGACTTTTGCATTGAAAAGAGAAAGTACGAGTAGCGTAAAAATTACACCGAACAAAACTACGTGAATAGTAGGAAGGAGGGAAATCGAAAGTGCCATACATTCAGACAAGTAGATTGACCTTAATCACATTTACTGTGGCAATGATGAAAGCCGCAATTTCTAATAAGGCTGATCTGGAAAAGATCACAACATACCGAGTAGCTGACGGCTACCCGATGACTGCTTACAAAGAAATCATCCCATATAAAATAAAACAATTTAGCGAATATCCACACGAAAATAAATGGGAAGGCATACTTGTACATAATCAGACGCGAACCATTATAGGAGATATGGGTTTTCGGTACCGAGACGGCAAGCAAGATGAATTGGAACTAGGCTATAGCATCGTCCCGAGTTATCAAGGCCATGGCTATGCAACCGAAATGGCACAAGCTTTAGTAGCATGGGGGAAAACGCAGTCAGGTATCAACAGAATAATTGCCAGTTGCGATTACGACAACTTTGCATCTATTCGTGTGCTAGAAAAAGCTGGATTGAGAAGAGTTGAGAAAAAGGATAGTAAAATTTATTGGTCAACTTGAAAGGGATAAAAAATAAACCTTCATTGACTGATACGCAGTCAATGAAGGTTTAGACAAAGTGTTTATTCGACTGGAATTTTAGTGGCTTCTTTTCTGACAAAGTCACTAAATTCGTCGCCCCAATTACAAATAGATGTAACTACAGGCTCTAGACGAAGACCGATATCACTCAATTGATACTCTACTCTAGGTGGCACAACCGGATAAACAAAACGAGTTATGATTTGGTCTTCTTCTAATTCTCTTAGTTGCCTAATTAACATGCGCTGATTGGCTTGGGGAAGTTTTTTCTGTATTTCACTCAGTCGTAGTGGAGAATCATGTAATAGACACCAGATAACAGCTATTTTCCAACGGCCGCCAATAGCTGACAATGCCAAATCTTTTCCAGAGAAATAGGTTTTTTCTTTATAATGAATTTCCAAGTGTTCTCACTCCTTTATGTTTATACTAACCTGTAATGACAAAAAAGTCAGTACTGTTCAAAAGGACTTTGGTAAAAGATAAGTCTCGGCTAAAAAACAGGAGAAAGAGGGAGATGGCATGAATAAAAGAGCGGCGATTGCATTTAGATCAGAAAAAGTCCTTAATATGAAAAAGTGTGAAACTGAAAAATTAAAAACAAAAAAGTCATTATCAAATAATGACACTGATGAAACAATAGCTGAAGTTGACTGGAAGATTATTGGACTTAGACATTTCTTTTTGTATCTCGCTTAAACATTTGCAAAAGGAGTAGCCGTGTATAGTGACAAAATCGTCAGTATTGTTTAAAGGATTTTTGTATGTAATGATAGATACATAGTATAAAACAAACAAAAAGAAAGAAGGCATAAATATGAAAAGTAGAGCAGCAGTCGCGTTTAAAGCAGGAGAACCTCTTCAACTCGTTGAAATCGATGTAGAAGAACCAAAAGCAAAAGAAGTCATGGTAAAAATACTCTATACATCGGTTTGTCATACGGATGCGTTTACGTTATCAGGCAATGACCCAGAAGGCGTTTTTCCAGCTGTTTTAGGACATGAAGGCGGCGGTGTCGTGGTATCTGTCGGAGAAGGTGTAACGTCTGTAAAACCAGGAGATCACGTGATTCCACTTTACACAGCGGAATGTGGCGAGTGTAAATTCTGCTTGTCAGGTAAAACAAACTTGTGTAGTGCAGTGCGCGAAACACAAGGTAAAGGCTTAATGACAGACGGCACAACGCGTTTTTCTTATAACGGAGAGCCGGTTTATCATTACATGGGCACGAGCACATTTAGTGAATACACGGTTGTGAACGAAGTGAGCTTAGCAAAAGTGGATGAAGATGCTCCATTAGATAAAGTTTGCTTGCTTGGTTGTGGTGTTACGACAGGCATGGGCGCAGTGAAAAATACGGCGAAAGTTGAAGAAGGTGCTGTAGCGGCAGTCTTTGGAGTAGGCGCAATTGGGCTAGCGGTCGTTCAAGGATTGGTAAAAGCAAATGCCAGCCGTATTATTGTGATCGACTTGAACGAAGATAAATTTGAACTAGCGAAGAAAATGGGTGCGACTGATTTTATTAACCCGTCGAAATTCGATAAGCCGATTCAAGAAGTAATTGTTGAAATGACCGATGGCGGCGTTGATTATAG
This sequence comes from Planococcus sp. S3-L1, assembly GCF_030063085.1. Classification (NCBI taxonomy): domain Bacteria; kingdom Bacillati; phylum Bacillota; class Bacilli; order Caryophanales; family Caryophanaceae; genus Planococcus; species Planococcus sp. S3-L1. The sequence continues at coordinate 57,436 of NZ_JASISN010000018.1, forward strand.
CTTTGAGTGTATCGGAAACGTTGAGGTTATGCGTTCAGCTCTTGAATGTTGTCATAAAGGCTGGGGCGAAAGCATTATCTTAGGTGTCGCAGGTGCGGGCAAAGAAATTAGCACACGTCCATTCCAATTGGTGACAGGACGCGTATGGCGTGGATCGGCATTTGGTGGTGTTAAAGGACGTACGGAATTGCCTGGCATGGTCAAAGACTTTATGAACGGGGACATTGATTTGGATTCGTTTATCACGCATCACTTAGCATTCCAAGAGATAAACGAAGCATTTGAACTTTTGCATAAAGGTGAGTCGATTCGTACGATTTTAACTTATGGAGAGTGATACAATGAATCTTAAAAATGTTGAAACAAAAATAGCTTTTGACGGGGAACAACGTAAATACAGTCATTTTTCGGAAGCCTTGCAATGTGATATGACATTTAGCATTTACTTACCAACCAATAATGAAAAGAAAGAAATTCCTCTTATCTGGTGGCTATCAGGCTTGACGTGCACAGATGATAATTTTAGTCAAAAAAGTGGTTTTCAACGATTGGCTGAAATACACCAAGTAGCGGTTATAATTCCAGATACGTCACCGCGCGGAGAAGCTGTTGCAGATGACGCTGCTTATGACCTTGGACAAGGTGCAGGCTTTTATGTAGATGCTACTGAACAACCATGGTCAGAGCATTATAAAATGTATACGTACATTACAGAAGAGTTAGCTGAAATTGCGTCTACACTGGTCCCTCGTTTTTCAGGCAAAGAAAGCATCATGGGCCACTCCATGGGCGGTCATGGAGCCTTAGTCATTGGGATGAAAAATGCACAACGTTTTAAAGCAATTTCTGCTTTTTCCCCTATTTTGAGTCCAAGCCAAGTACCATGGGGAATAAAAGCTTTTTCAACTTATTTAGGCAAAGATAAAGCAACTTGGTTAGAGTGGGATGCGACAGAATTAGTAAAAACAACTCATGCACCACCTATCCTGATTTCTCAAGGAACTCAAGATTCGTTTTATCCAGAACAATTGGAAGAGACAGCTTTCTTAAAAAATGCTAAAGAAAATAACCAATTGGTGGAGTACACGAAAAACGCTGGTTATGATCATAGTTATTTTTTTATCTCCACTTTCTTGGATGATCATTTCGCCTTCCATATGAAGAACTTAAAATGATTCTCATTTTAAAATAAGATGTAAAATGGGACATGCCTACATTGCAGTTAAATGTGGGGATGTCCTATTGTTTTTAGTTCATTTTTAAAAAATTGCAAAGCAGATTGAACTTAAGAAACACTAGATGTAAGATTTTCTGCGACCAAGCCTAGTATGACGATACAAAAACAAATATGCGTTATAATCAAAACAGGATTGATGCTATTTGCTATTGCTATTTCAATGTATAGTTTGAAAATAACAACAAGTTCGGAAAAAATATGTTAACTAAGAGGTAGAGAATATATGGATATGAAAAAAATGTTAGTCAATGAACGTGTAAAACCATATTTGTCAAAAGCTCGTTACGGTGTTGAAAAAGAAGGTCAACGGGTTGATTTGACGGGGATGTTGGTTCACACAAACCATCCTGAAAATATAGCGATGAGCGATGACCATCCTTATATCAAACGTGATTTTGCGGAGACACAGATGGAATTGGTTACACCGGTTACGGATTCACTAAAAGAACTTTTTGATTACTTAACAGCTATTCATGAAGTGGCTTATCGGTCGATGGATGAAAACGAAATGCTTTGGCCACTAAGTATGCCACCGGAATTACCAAAAGACGAAAAAGATATTATTATTGCAAAATTAGCTGACGATGAAGGTGTTCAATACCGTCAATCATTAGCCCATTCTTATGGTCGTCGCAAGCAAATGATTAGTGGTATTCACTATAACTTTGAATTTAGTGATGAATTGCTCCAAGCTTTGTTTAAGGCGCAGTCTGAAATCATAGCTTTTCCTCATTTTAAAACTGAAGTTTATATGAAAATTACTCGAAACTATTTGCACTATAGATGGCTAATTACCTATTTGTATGGGGCCTCTCCTAGCAGTGAAAAGAATTTCTTTGACAATGATTCTTTAGATGAGCCAGTGAGAAGCATTCGAAGTAGCAAATACGGTTATACAAATCGAAACAATGTGCAAGTATCCTATAGTAGTTTAAAAACCTATATAGCTGATATTTCTTTAATGATTGAAAAGGGAATACTCAGTGAAGAAAAAGAGTTTTACTCGGCTGTCCGTTTAAGAGGTGGAAGTCAAGTTGCAGATTTAGAAGAACGCGGCATTGGATATATCGAATTAAGAAACATCGATATTAATCCTTTTGACAAAAATGGAATTAGCTATGAACAAGCAGAGTTTCTGCATCTGTTCTTGATTTATATGTTATGGAAAGATGAAGAGATGGATTGTGACGAATGGGTTAAAAAAGGAGAACTTTATAGCGAAGCAGTGGCACTTGAACACCCATTGGCAATTACACAATTTAAAGCAGAAGCTGAAACTATCGTTGATGAAATAGAGCAATTGACACAATTGCTAGGATTAGCTGTTTCTGAAGGCTTATTTGCTAATTTTAGAGAAATGTTACAAGACCCAAGTAAAACTTTAGCAGGAAAGCTTTTTGAAAAAAGTAAAGACAGCAGTCAAGGTCAAGTAGCCACGTGCATTGCGAAAGAATATCATGAAACTGCATGGGAAAAACCATACCAATTAACTTCATTTACAGATATGGAATTGTCCACTCAATTTTTAATATTTGATGCAATGCAGCAAGGAATTCAAGTGGAAATTGTAGACCGTCAAGATCAATTTTTAAAACTGAAGCTGAATAATCATATTGAATATGTCAAGAATGGCAATATGACCAGTAAAGACAGCTATATTGCGACTTTAATTATGGAAAACAAAACCGTAACGAAGAAAATTCTTCAGCAGCAGGGATTCCATGTTCCAGCAGGTGAAGAATTTAACGACATTGAACAAGCTTTACAAGCCTTTGAGTTATTTTCCACTAAAGCTTTTGTCGTAAAGCCGAAATCGACAAATTATGGTTTGGGAATTTCGATTTTCAAAGAAGGGGCAAGCTATGAGGATTATCAAAAATCTCTTACACTGGCCTTTGAAGAAGATTCTTCTGTGTTAATAGAAGAGTTTCTTAACGGAACAGAATACCGATTTTTTATCATGAATGACGAAGTACAAGCCGTTATGTCAAGAATTCCAGCAAATGTCGTCGGGGATGGTAAACACACGGTTGAAGAATTAGTAGCTCAAAAAAACCAGGATCCACTGAGAGGCAGAGATCACCGAACACCGTTAGAAAAGATTCAATTAGGCGAGTTAGAAGTGTTAATGCTTAAAGGGCAAGGAAAGAAATTGGATTCAATTCCAAAAAAAGACGAAATCCTCTATTTGCGCGAGAACTCAAATGTGAGCACAGGCGGCGATTCAATTGATGTTACCGACCAAATTTCAGATGACTATAAAAAGATAGCTGTAGATGCAGTAGCTGCTCTTGGAGCTAAGATTAGTGGCATTGATTTAATTATTGAAAGTATTGAAGTTCCAGCGTCGGCTAACAATGCTTATGGAATTATTGAAGCGAACTTCAATCCCTCTATGTATATGCATATTTTCCCGTACAAAGGAAAATCGCGCCGCGTGACAATGAAGTTGATACGTTATTTATTTCCGGAGCTTGTGTAAGTTGATAGAGATCGAACTAAAAAAGATGACGTCGGCGTTTTTGCCGGCGTCATCTTTTTTGATTTAATCCTTATGAGAAACTGGAATTTCAGCATTCACTAATCTTTTTTTCATTAGTGGCATTAAAAAACGATTTATTTAATTCATTTATTGTTTGGTCAAATAATCGTTGCCTTGCTTCTAGGCGATAAAAATGCCGCCAATAGACAAATACTTCCTTGGCTATCCCAATTTTTTTGGAGCCTTCTACAGCATTTAGGTTCTTGACTACACAAACTTCGTACATCAAGTCTTTTAATGGTTTTTTGTATTCACTTTCAATTGCATTTTTAAAGTGTCTGTATTTCATTAGAAACCTCCTCATTCATAGTGACCTTGGATATGGTGAAGGGACATCCATTTATTTAAGGAATTATGAAAAACTAGCACAGGCAATAGCTTAATATTGCCTGTGCTAGTGTATTGAAATTCATTTGCTAAAAGATATTATCTTATTTAAATGCAACATTGTGCTGAACTTGATCTTGGTTGGTCCATTCAATCGTTGTTCCAGGAGCAACAGTAATGGTTTCTTCGCCAAATGCATAATCTGCAATATCGACTTCTATTTTATCCATAGCTTCAGCACCTTCTTCAACAATCACGGTCATTTGCATAACAGGATGCGGTTCACAGAATATCGAAAATTCACCTGCTTCGTTAAACACAAAGCTCGTCTTGTCTCCATTTGATAATAAATCAGAAGCGGTACCACTTTTTGCTTCAGGTGAGCTTTCTTCTACGGGTTCAGCCTCTGTTGTTTCTTCAGCTGGTTCCTCTTCTTCAACAACTTCTTCCGCAGGCTCTTCTTCTACTTCTTCAGTAGTAGTTTCTTCTGCGGTACTTCCTTGTTCCTCAACTGCCGGTTCAGCCTTTTCGTTACCCGACGTTTGTTCTTCCCCACAAGCTGCTAATGACAAGATTGATGCAGCGAGAATAAACCCGAATTTTTTGTTAATCATTTTAGTTCCTCCTCGTTTTTTGTTCTTGCCTATAAAACGCAGTAAGGGGAGAATTAGATTACTTTTTTTGAAAAAAGATTTTTCCTTCTATATAAATGTGCAGAAAAGTCAATTGCTCATTTTGGGCGTAGAGCTAGTGCTTGATTCAACCACTATCACACAACAAAGTAGTTGCAATAGCTTAATGAAAAGAAAATAGATTGAAATCGTCACTAATTATATGTGAATAAGCAAAAATCTTTTCTTGTATGTAGGTTGATTAAGCCTGTCTCTAATAAATGTTAATTCAATCTTTTTAAAAATAAAGTGATCTAAACAAATGCCCTTTGCGTTATGTCTGTATAACGAAAAAAAAAACAAGAAAAAGGGAGCGATTTTATTATGAAATTAAACAAATTACTGTTAGCCCTACCACTTAGCCTAGCGTTGC
>NZ_JASISN010000019.1:0-55543 GCF_030063085.1 Planococcus sp. S3-L1
TCATCCGTGGTAAGATGGGTGTAGGTCATTCGTGGTCACTCCTCTGTTTTTCTTTGGTCGGAAAATACATGTAGAGTGTACCATGAATGACTTTTTTAGTTGTCTAGCTTAATTTTACAATCGGCGATATGTAAAATTCCGCCCAGCACTTCTTATCCCTTTATATCCATCACCTCCATTAATGACATAAAAAAAGACACTTAAAAAAGTTCTTTTAAGCGTCTTTGCTCGTAACTATTTACTTTTGTGTAAAAACGATCTCTTTGGCAATCGACTCCATTGTCATTCGCCGCGACATGCTCAAATCTCGTAGCTTTTTAAAAGCCTCTTTTTCAGTTAATTGCTCTTCTTGCATTAAAATCCCTTTTGACCGTTCAATTAACTTTCTTATTTTAATTTCTTGTTCAGCAGTTTTAACTTCTTGTTTTAATTGTTTGGCTTTTCCTGCTTGATGGAGTGCTACTTCAATTGCAGGAATTAAATTGGTTTCAGATATTGGTTTTACCAAATATCCGAGAATATTATCTTGTTGAGCTTTTTCTATAAATTCCTTTTGGCTATAGGCTGTCAGTATCAACATAGGAAGATCTAATTGGTCTGCTATGATGCGACTCGCTTTTAGTCCATCAAGTTTAGGCATTTTAATATCCATTAAAATCAAGTCAGGCTTTAGCGAAAATGCCAACTCAATCGCTCGATCTCCGTCTCCCGCTTCTCCCACAACTTCATAACCGTTGTCTTCAAGCATCATCTTAATATCCATTCGAATAATTGATTCATCTTCTGCTATTAAAATCCTTTTTTTCATAGTCAATAATTACCTCCGGACTTATTGGAAACTGGATTGCAGCTAATGTCCCCCTGCGTGTAGGTAAGTATTGAAATTCACCATTCAAATCATGCTGAACTAAGTTTTCTACTATTTCTAATCCTAACGAAGGCTTGAGCTTTTTTATTCCGACGCCATTGTCGGAAATCTGTAGCTCTAAATTTTTTTCATCAGAAGAAAAACTAACGATGATTTCACCTACATCATCCACTGGAAAAGCATGTTTTACTGAATTTTGGACAAGTTCATTTATGATTAAAGAAATTGAAACCGCTTTCTTGGAAGGGAACAATATTTTGTTGCCATTTGCTATAATCTGTAATCGAATTTTTTTGTCGTTCTCATTCACAATTATTGTTGAAGCTATTTTTTCTACCAATTTAATAATATCGACATCGTCTTGATCTACGTTTTCATTAGCTAAAATTAACTCATAAACAGTTGATATGCTGAAGACTCGATTTAAGGTGTCTTCGAAATAAACTTTGCTCTCAAGCGGTATGCCTTTTCTCATTTGCAGCCGAATTAAACTAGCGATGGTTTGAAGATTATTTTTTACACGGTGGTGAATTTCTTGGATGACGAGTGACTTCATCATCAACTCTTTTTCTTTCATCCGCAACTCGGTTAAATCTTGAATGATCAACAATGTACCTTTTATTTTGCCTTTTTCCCTGAGCCTAACTTTTTTAACAACTAAATTTTTATGGTCTAACGTTAACTCAAATACGAAAACATCTTCTTCTTGCTCAAATACTGGTTGGAGGAAAGGAAGAAAATCTAGCAAATTCTTATCTTTAAACTTTTCTTCCTTGCTCATTTCAACAATAAATTGAACACCTACAGGATTCACATAGACTAAACGATTTTCAGCATCTGTCAACAGAAAAATTTCCATCAGTAAATCTGAAACCAATGGTAGCCCTCGATTGTTTTCTCCGAGAACTTCTTCAAACGATTGAGAGTTTAATGAAAAACTCTGCGAATCATTATTCAACATAAGAAAAGAAGGAATTTCTTTTTCTTGAATGATGACCCCAATCACCTCATCAGCGCCGTTGCTAATGGGCATTACACTTTGTTCTACTGATTTCCCTTCTTGAGTTAATGCTTTGCGGATTGCGGATTTTTTGCCTTTTCGATAACTGTAAAAAACACCTGGCTCAAAAGATTCGAATACAATTTTTCCAACCACGGAGTTTTCGTAAAGTGGGTTGCTAGTTGTAGGGAAAGCTTCGGCTACGACAATTGCATTTTCACTGTGCTTCATTTTACAGTCAATAAACATATAAGACTCTGAAAGATCTGCATATATTTGTAAGGTAGAAGCTGTTTTTTTCAATACATCAATATCTTCTTTTGTTAAGTTAGTAGATGACACACATAGGTCTTCTAATTGCGAAATCGACAATAAGATTTTCCACTCCATTTTGTTAGAATTATTTGAATTTATTATACATATCCATAATGATTTGGTCAATTTAATTTTAGGTATAAAGTTTTAAACAAGTTACATTTCTGGGTACTGGCTTGCTAGCTTCTTGATGTCTCTTTCTTAACGCTTTTTTCAAATTTACGTATATAAGCAGTCGCATAGTTAACTATTTAACACTCTTTATTTACATCGCTCCAATAATTAAAGTGAGACCGAATTGTTCTTCTGCCAGTATCTTAGGGACAAAGAAAGTTAATCTTTCGTATTTGAATCCCCTCCATTCTAATCATTACCATCCTTAAGTAATCTGAAAAAAATCGAATCGCTCTAATATAAAGTCTCAAGTTTGACTATCCGCATTTACAGATCATGATTTTTCTCTACTCACGAAAACCAGTTACCACAAAAAATGCCACCTCCAAAATCCATTAATTTCAAAAGTAGCATGTTGGTTGTAATCACTCATTTCTAACCCCAATGAAGTTTTCACTAAAACTTCATAAAAAACTCTTGATCCCACCATAAAAGTTTCTAAGATAGGTCTGTTGCCAATTTCCAGTTCAGAAACCAGGCAAATTCCCAAACAATTTAAATCCACAAAACTAAAAAAAGCGACTACCGGAATCAAATAGATTCCAATAGTCGCTTTTGCAACTTATTCTGTTAACTTCAAAACGGTTCTTATGAATTGTCTTTTAAAGAATCACAACCCCCGAGCTTTCACTTTTTATAAGCTTTGTATTTCCCTTCGAATAGATAGCCTCTTTCATTGCTTTTTACGACTGTTACCCCTACCGCATTTTCTAACAATTCGATTGTGATGACACCACTTCCATTAAAACCATCTTCGCTGTAATAGATTCTCGCTTTGTTATCTACAAATTTTGCTTCACTGTCTACCGAGCCAATGTACATCGCACCATAAGACATGGAATCGACTTGAACCTTAGCTATGTTTCCTTTAATGTTTTCAATATTCACAGACAGATACGGATCTTGGCTATTCGCTCTTTTGGTTTCCCAAAGTCCTTGATACTTTGTTAACGTAAAAGGCACAACCGGTTCTTTTTCAATACTTTGTTCAGTTTTATGAATAAAAACAGCATATTCCCCTCGTTTTAAAAGATCATTTGTTCCAAATTTTGCAGTTGACTTTCCTGTCGTGATTTTATGATCAACAAGAGCTGCAACCGCATCTGCATAACGGTCATTTACATCCGTAAAAGTAAGCTTCGATTTGTCACCTTTAATGTTATAGGCGGCTGATTTCGTTAGCATCAACGCCATTTCTCCGCGTTTCATTAAGTCGTTAAAACCAAAACTCTTAGTAGATTTTCCGTTAACAATTCCAGCTGCTTTTAAAGCGTTAATAGCAACGACTCCGCGTGTCGGTACGTCTCCAAATCCCGAAGAAGGTGCATCTTTTTCTGTAAAGCCAAGCGCATGCGCCAAAATAATTGCCGCATCTCCGCGTTTAACGTTTTGATCGATGCCAAACTTGGTTTTCGAAACACCGTTTGTAATGTCTTGAGTGACCAAGTAATTGACTGCTGGCTCATAGCGTTCTGACACGTCTGTGAATGTTGCGGCAGAAACCGGTGAAACCGCAAAAGCGACAACCAACATCGTTAAAGCTGAAGATTGGGCAATTTTTGTAAGTAATGATGAGTGAACTTTCATTTTTTCTCCTCCAATTTGAGTCAGACAACTGCATGACTTGAGTATACCGAGATTGACCTTATTCTTTACCGTACGTGAAACTAGACTCACTTGTTGTCTACGCATTTCATATGAAAAATTGCTGTTCTTTACACTTTTTTTCTTATCATCCATCTAGGTAATGTATACTAAACAACCAAATTATATCCACTCCATTCTAACTACATTTTAACTAACATTCTGATTATAATATGCTACTCAAGAAAAAGGTACCGGTATTTAGTTGTTTGGGTGCCAGGCACCCAAACAACTTCCAAACAATTTAAAACCAAGTTTGCTGGTAAGAATAGAATGTTTTAATGTATACTAGTTTCACTCACTAATTGAGTGAATGTTGTGAGAGTGGAATCTCCTACTGAAAGGAATGGTTGATAGATGAAATATGGATTTTGGCTACCGATTTTCGGGGGATGGCTGCGCAATGTAGAAGATGAAAACATGCCGACTACGTTCGACTATGCCAAACAAGTGGTACAGTCAGCGGAAAAATGGGGCTATGACATCACGTTGATCGCTGAACTGAATTTAAATGATATAAAAGGAATGGCCGCTGATTCGTTAGAAGCCTGGTCGACCGCGGCAGGACTTGCTGCTGTGACCGAGAAAATCGAAATCATGACAGCTATACGGCCCGCTTTTCATCATCCTGCAGTCACTGCGAAAATGGCAGCAAATATTGATCGAATTTCAAATGGCCGCTTCACGTTAAATGTCGTATCGGCTTGGTGGGCAGAAGAAGCCCGGCAATACGGCGGGCAATTTACTGAGCACGATGAACGTTACGACCGGACAGATGAGTTTTTGCAAATCGTCAAAGGCATGTGGACTGAAGAAGAGTTTTCATTTACCGGAAAATACTACGATGTCCAAAATGCACGTCTCGCACCAAAGCCTGTACAACGTCCGAATCCTATTCTCTATGCTGGAGGCGAAAGCCCACGCGGCAAGAAATCGATTGTTGACGCATGCGACGCTTATGTGATGCACGGCGGTACGGTAGAGGAAATCGCAGCGAAGATCAAAGACATGAAACACTTGCGACACCTGGCTGGGAAAGCACCGCTCCAGTCATTTGGTATGGCCGCTTACGTTGTGTGCCGCGATACGGAAGAAGAAGTGGCAACGGAATATGCTCGCATTGTCGACATGAAAGATTCGAGCGGCTATGTCGGTTATGACGATTTCGTCAGCAAATCACAACTGGAACAACAAGTAAAACTGGAAGATTATTCAGTCTCCAACCGGGGTCTTCGTCCGAACTTGATCGGTACACCGGAACAAATCGCTGAGCGGATTTTTGCTTACGAGCAAGTGGGACTGGATTTACTGCTGCTGCAATTTTCACCACAACTGGAAGAAATGGAGCGCTTTTCAAAACAAGTCATGCCACTCGTTGAAGAAAAACGACAAGCTCTTAAAGAACTTACCAACTAAGGAGGATACTGATGACTGAAAAGATTTACGTCATACACGAAAATGCAGAATGGACGACGCATTTATTTAAGCGGCTAGACGAATTGGAATTGCCGTACGAAGACTGGTTTATCAATGAAGGGCTCGTGGATTTGAACGACACCCCTCCTGAAGGCGTCTTTTACAGTCGCATGAGTGCCTCTTCTCACACGAGAGGTCACCGTTTTGCGCCGGAAATGGCCGATTCTTTACTTGCTTGGCTCGAGCACCATGGCAGAACGGTCTTTAACGGCACGCGCGCGTTGCGTCTCGAAGTCAGCAAAGTGAATCAGTCCATGGCATTGAATGCTGCCGGTATAAAAACGCCGAAAACAATTGCTGCGAACGGTCAGCAACAAATCATCGAGGCTGCCGAGAAGTTAGGTGCTTCGGCGTTCATCACCAAACATAACCGCGCTGGCAAAGGGCTCGGCGTTCGCTTGTTCCACTCAATCGATGCACTAAAGCAATACCTAGACAGCGACGAATTTGAGCCATCCATTGACGGCATCACGCTGATCCAGGAATACATCCAAGCTCCCGAACCGTTTATCACGCGTTGTGAATTTGTGGGCGGAAACTTTGTTTACGCAGTACAAGTGGATACGTCAGAAGGATTCGAATTGTGTCCAGCAGATGCTTGCCGCGTGGACGATCTGTTGTGCCCTGCTGGTGAACAAACAGAAGAACAACCGAAGTTTCAAATCGTAGAAGGATTCAATGATCCAATCATCGAAAAATACGAGAACTTCCTACGCCTCAACGAGATTGGGTTCGTTGCCTTTTATTTTAGCCTCATTCGCGACGTTTAAATTTTCCCGTACGACTTCATTCCCAACCCCAATTACATGGCCGCCGTTTAAGGGTTTGCTGTTAATAACGGCATGCTGGAGCTCGCGCAACTACTCGGCAGTTGTGTGGGTGCCAGGCACCCACACAACTGCCAAACAATTCCCACAAAAAAACCGGTGTCAGGAATCTGAGTGATTCCTGGCACCGGTTTTTTCATGCACTGCATCTTACACACAAGTCACACCAAACGCTTACTTCTCGCAAGCAATCAAATCTTTATCACGATCACTCTTTTTGTTGGCGTCATACAAGGCTTGGGAAACAAACGGCTTGTGTTTCGTTACGCCGCCTTTGTTTTTCACTTTGGAAGAACGAGCAATGCCACCTTTATACTTTTTGTTGATTTCGGTGCAGTTGGCATAGGTCTTCGCTTTTACGCCTGCAGCGTCTGCTGGCGTAGGAGCTGCGCTAAATGTAAAACTAATAACCACCATCAATGACATAATTGCAAAACCAATTTTCTTCATTATTGTTTCCTCCTCTTCGCAATTATTTGCGCTGAAATTTTCCGTCGCCGTCTTTACTCACGACAAAAAAAGTCATCCAAATATTGTTAACTCACTTAGTGTACCAGTTAGTTAAGCCTAAGACTATAGCCTTAAATAAATAATTTTTCTGTAGAGCTATTTAATAAAATCATGTGGAATTCGTCGTCTTTTTTCTTTTCTACATAAAAAGCTCCATTCCCAAGAACACAAAGTCCTCAGCAATAGAGCTTTCACAACTTACATTACCTAACCACGCAAACTTACTCTCCAAAACACAGCTTTACACGCCTGCTGCTTTCTTCTCTTTTTTCTCTCGTTGGTCTTTTTTGTAATACGGATCCGCTGTGAAAAACTCGACCGTCAACGCCTTTACCTTTTTACTCAACAGCAAAATAGCGAAAACATTCGGAATCAGAATGGCTGCAAGCATAATGTCTAGGAAGCCCCAAATCACTTCTGCTGTACCAACCGCTCCTAACACAACCGCCAAAATGTAAACGACTTGCATGCCGTAAGAAGCCTTTAAGCCGAACAAGAACTCCGCCTGCTTAGCCCCGTAAAACACAACGACCAAAATCGTTGACAACACAAAGAAAATCAAACAAATCGTAACGAGAACGGCGCCAAATTGGCCGAAATACGATTCAAAAGCAAGACTCGTTAGCGCAGAAGAGTTCTCCATTGCGCCTTCTTCTGTCCAGACACCTGAAGACAACACCACAAAAGCCGTTGCCGTACACACAATTAGCGTATCGACGACTACCCCAATGACCGCCCAGAATCCTTGACGCACAGGATGATCGGTCATCGCCGCTGCGTGAGCAATAGGTGCCGTACCGAGTCCCGCCTCGTTTGAATACAGGCCGCGGGCAAATCCCCAGCGAATCACTTCCACAATCGCTGCGCCTGCAAAGCCACCCATCACCGGTGCAGGCGAAAAGGCATTGCTGAAAATCAGCATAAAGAATTCCGGAACGGCACTAACATTCATCAGCAAAATGACCAAAGCCCCTCCGACATAAACCAAGGCCATAAACGGCACAAAAATTTCCGTCACTTTTCCAATACGCTTAATGCCGCCAAAGACCACAATCGACACCAGGATCGCTGTCGCAATGCCCGTCCACAACGCTGGAATAGCGAATGTCGCTTCGACTGTCGTCGCGATGGAATTTCCTTGCACCATGATGCTCGGGATCAATTCAATCATCAAGGCGAATGAAAACCAAATCCCCAACCATTTCATGTTCAAGCCTTTGGTCATGTAATACATCGGCCCGCCGACAAATTCGCCCACGCTGTTTTTCTCACGGTACTCAACAGCAAGTACGCTTTCCGAAAATTTCAGCGCCATCCCGATCAACGCAATAACCCACATCCAAAAAACAGCACCCGGTCCACCAAACATAATCGCGGCCGGCACCCCGACAATGTTAGCCGCTCCGATTGTCGAAGACAGAGCCGAGGTTAATGCCTGAAAAGGCGTAACTGTTCCTTCTCCTTTTGGTTTTTTAAAGACACTGCCAAAAGTTTGCCCAACGATGTAACCAAAATAACGAAATTGAAAAAAGCCAAGTTTCACTGTCATGTAAAGACCTGATATGAGCAACACGGTGATGAGTGGAACTCCCCATAACCAAGCTGAAAAATCAGCAACCCCCTGCAAAAAACGCTCCAACGAATTTCCCCCTCAATACTATTTCAAGATATAGATTTTTTCCCTAATCAAAATAGGAATAAACTCAAATCAGGAAATTTCCCAACAAAATAGGAGAAATTTATATAGAGACATTTTGCATCACTCAAATTATCAAAATATTAAAATAACTTAATGTAAAAAATTGCGATTAGTTTTTTACAGCTACCCGATCAACCCGCTTTAGACATACAATTTCCCACTCCATGCGTTAACCTTCCACTCTTACAAAACGCCCACCGACCTTTGGCTTTCATAAAGTTGTCATTCCCATGCGCCACATAGCGTTCTTGCCTATCTATAGAAGTAAAAAGTGGTCGGTGCTGCTCAGGCAGGCCGGTCCTCTTCACCTCTATTTTTAGAATCGCCCATCTTTAAAAAAGGAGTTTCCGCGAGTCGATAATTCCCTTTTCCCCTCCTCCCTAGCCTTAGACATCTGGCAGTCCGTGATTGCAATGGCACATGGTGCTGGTATGATGACAGGAGTAGCTTTTTTTACTTTAGCGAAAGGTGGTAGGAGCATGAACAAAATTTTGGCGTCGACAATTTTAGGAATGGGCGTAACAGGTGCTGTCCTCATCCTATCGGTTGCTCAGTTATTCAACCCGTCATCCGACACGGTATGGGAGATCCTTACGGCCGGTTCAGCAATGGCTTTCGTGGTCCTTGCGATTTCAGCACTAACACTCCGGCGACGACTTGATAAAAAAACAAACTAACAGTGCATGCTCGTCTCTAGTTAGGAACCGCATATTTGTTTATGTAATCCAACGACATATGAATACTTCCAGTAATCAGCGATTTTCCGAATGTCGTTAACAGGATTTCTAACTAAACAATACCGCCTTCGAAATCGATTGATTTCACTGAAGGTGGTATTTTCTCTATCCCATTTCTTTGTCTAGACGGAATTGTTCCGCTTAAAAAGACGCGTTTTCTTGTCTACTTAATCTTACTCATGCAATTTTTCAAAAGAACAATAAAGCCTGAGCGAGTCGTTATCGAAATCGCTCAGTTTAGCATAAACCGCTTCCATTACATCTTTACGGTGTTGAAGGATAAACAGCAAGCCTTTCGTGATCTGCAAATGGTTGTCCGCTGCATCCGAATTATAAAAAGCGATGCCGAACAGCCAATCCCCTTCTTTACTGTTTGCCTCAGATTTAATCGTATAAACAATCCCGCTCATCTCGTCTTTAACTTCTAGCACCCCATCCTTTTCACAAAGCACTTCCGCCAGGATCCATAGCGGGTGCAACCATGCTTCAAGCACTCTTGTTACGCCAGTCCGATGATTGTTTTTCAGTTCGCGCTTCACAAACGCCACCCATAAATCACGGTTCTCTATATAAGCATAACTCTCAAAAGACAAATTACTAATTAAATAAGGAGGAAAAATCGCTTCCAACGCTGTGAACCACTGGTTATCCCGCTGAATCATTTCCTCGACATGGGTGATGTTCATGCCTTCATCGATAAATCGCCGGTTGATGACCGCCAGTTCTCTCTCTGCCAGTTCCTTCAAATCGAGCGTTTGTTCTTGACCATGACATTTCTTATACTTTTTGCCGCTGCCACACGGGCACGCATCATTGCGTCCAATCATTTAGCACGACCTCCTTCGAGATTCTCTAAAATTCATACAGCGCAACTATGATCTGTTCTTTCATATGCGATTTCACCTTTTTATTCGTCCTCGAACTCTCTATCATGAACAGCTACTCTGTTTTCCTACTCGACTTCCTCAAACTGATCGAACATCTCCAGTTTTATAGGATTTCCCATCAATCGCCACTAACGGCATTGGATTTTCTGATAAATCCGAATCGATGCGTCCTAGTAAGCGGTCATGTTGGAGCGAATACTAGCACTGGCCATTTGGAATTCGCCTTTTTGGATGTAGATTTCAGCCATTCCTCGTTCAGCCTTGGCAATCAACTCCAACAACTGCCCTTGATCCACGTCTAGCTCACCATGGATGGTAAACTGATAACCCCCATCTTCTAGCTCTTCCGCTTCCATACTGACACCCATCTCGTTTTCTCAACCGAAATGGATAGGGCTTGCCTTCCCCGTCTTGAATCGTTACGCCGTCTGGATAACTTGTCGCTTCCACACAAAGACGCTCCGACTCTTCTTTTGAATTCCAGTGACTATAGGCATCTTTTTTTCCGCATCTGTCACATAGCGACCTATCCGCACCTCTTTTCTCACTTACTCTTTCTCTTTACACTAAGCGAAAATCCAACAAATTGGAATGCTACATCTGTTCGTCACCTCTAATGCAGAAAAGTTGGTGCCACGGCTGATGCAGCGTTGATTTATGGCGATTCTCACGGCTTTACTGGGACATTTTCTCCATAAGGTTACTGTGCTTATTGATGACGAGTTAACGCTCTTCATCAATACAATTGCGCTCTTCGAAATTCTTTGCCTGGCGTGATTTTTTCACTGATAGAATCTGAGTTAACACACATACTTACGTTATAAAACGAACAAAAAATATCGCTACACTGATATAAAATGCATTAAAATAAAAATAGGAAAATAAATTATGTTAGAGGTGATTATTTGAAGCAACCGTTTTCTTTGCCCTTCCTCCCTGTTGAGTTTGATAGTAAAACCGAATTGTTTTTCTACAAGAAAGTCGTGACAGCCTTGGCCAAGTTGGAGAAGTTAAAGGAGAAATTGCGTTATTCCGTAGTCAATCAATCCTTTTTGGAATTGATTACATTGATGGAGTCTGTGCAATCGACAAGAATTGAAGGGACGCAAGTGACATTCCACGATATGTTGGAGGATCAATTGGATCACCAGGACGACTGGGAAAAGACTGAAGTGAGAACCTATCAGGAAGCATTGGCCATTGGAATCGAAGCGGTGCAAGCTGGCTATCCCTTATCCGAACGATTAATCCGGCAGATTCATGAAGTCCTCATGAAAAACGCAAGAGGTTCTTCGGGTGCCTCTGGCAACTACCGGCGTGTCCAAAATTTCATCGGTCCCACTAACCAGTTGAAAGATGCGGCCTATATCCCTCCAGAACCGCAATTGATGGATCAGTATATGACGAATCTGGAACGGTTCATCAATGGCAATCCCTATGCAGAAGAACCGTCGGACGAGCTGCATTCACTGATCAAATCAGCCATCATACACGCCCAATTTGAATCGATTCATCCTTTTTTGGACGGGAATGGCCGATTGGGTCGAATCTTAATCGTTCTTTATTTATTGCAGAGCAAACTGATTGAAACGCCTTATTTTTTCTTGAGCGAAGAGTTGGAACGAGAAAAATTCAAGTACTACGCGTTATTAAACGGTGTCCGTGGCATCGACAAACCGGTTCCCGATTGGAAGTCCTGGATCAGTTTTTTCCTAGATGCCACCATCAAAATGGCCGGCCACCAGTATGATAAACTAAATCAGGCAGAAGAACTTTACCAGTCCGGATTAGCGAGGTTAACGCAACCCTCTACACAAAAAGTTTGGCGCGCCATGTTCCATTCACCGATTGCGGACGTTAAACAATTGGAGGTGTTGACAGGCCTTGCACCTGTCACGATACGCCAAAGCCTAAAGCAGCTAGTTCAGCAAAATTTGGTATTCGGAAACGATCGTCAACGGAATCGACGTTATTATCTCTATGACTTAATCGCGATCATGAAAGAGTAACTGGCAACGTAAAGACTCTCCTTCCCATATTGAGAAATTGGGGCCTTGTTCTCTTTTTATCCTCCAAATTTCTCAAATGGTCCCTGTGAGCTACGATTATATGGATTGCCACAAAATGTGCTAGTATGCGGTAAAGAGGTGATCGACAATGGAGTCTAAACGTAAACTGGAAATTGCACGTATTGCTATGAAGGAGCGTCGAAATTCTAAGTCGACTCTGCCAGATGATTTCCTGAAAACGGTAGAAGAGAGAACAGGAGAAATTGTTTCTGATTTAAAGACGGGTAGACAACGCCCTCGCTCTAAAGATGAGACAAAAATCCTTCTGATGGTTGAAAAGGAATATGGAAAACAAAACGGAACGATATAAATGATGTTTCTCCACAGTTCCTAAACACTCCCCGTGAGTGGTGCAATTACGACTAGTTATGTAGATCAGCAACTACACAAATGCCACCTTCGAAATCGATTGATTTCATTGAAGGTGGCATTTTCGTTATTCAACTTCTTTCCTTAAGATGCGATTTTCAAGCTTCGTCTATAAAATAGAAGGTCTTTTGGGCAAGGACTCCATTTACTTAAGAAGCACGATTCAGCGATAAAAGATACCGCCATACCTTTTCAATGTGTTTCGCTGAAAATAGTTCTTTCTTGCGATTGCTCCAATTCTGAACTTGTTCCGTCACAAAAGATAAATCCATTGATCGTTCTGGATATTGTTTCACCACCCAATGGACCGTCGCTAATAATTCCATTCCATATGGTGTTTCGAATCCTTGAATGATCTCATTCACTTTTTTCAAGCGTTTGAGGGACTCTCTGTCTCTCCGAAGAAATGCAATTGCATGGTCTGCTGCATCTTCCAACAGATAGATTTCCGCTTCACTGCTCCGGTCCCCGTAGCCTCGAATAAAATGACCTTCAATTCGTTGAAGCACATGATTTAAACTGTCTGCATATGGACCATATTTATTTTTCTGAAATCGCAGTTTCATGGGTTCTCCGACTTCTTGCAAAAAATAAGCCAGTTTCTGAATCTCCAAATGAGAGAGCCGATACCCAGGTCCAGAATAGCTATCCATCAGGGAAAGCAATAGAGCACGCCCTTTTGTCATCCGAGGCTCCGTTGTCCCGATTTTCATCTTGTCGGGCAAAGGCGAGCCAGCTGGTCCGTATAAATGAACTTCCACTGGAACATCTTTGAAGGCCTGCTCAATTTTAACGCGAACGCTATCCCACTCCAGTCCTCCGTTCCCGCAGCCAAGAGGCGGAATGGCAATTGTCTGAATCCCCAATTCGGTTATGGTCTTCACTAAATCCTGAAGTCCCAAATCAATGTAATTCATTTTTGAGGGATTTTTCCAATGCTCTTTTGTTGGGAAATTGATGACGTATTTAGGGTTTGTCAATCCTTCTACAGGAACAACGTGCATACTGCCGACTTTTACTTGCCCTAGCTTACTGTCTTTTGCATATTGCTTGAACACATCTGGAAATGCCTGTTTGAACTGCAGTGCAATTCCCTTTCCCATAACTCCGACGGTATTAACTGTATTCACATATGCTTCTGCCGAATCTTCCAGTAAATTTCCTGAAGACCGAATAATCATTTCACTCACCTCACTTATAATAGAAATGTCTGCGTATGCCCACTGGTTTATTGACTTGATGATTTTTTAAAAGTTCTTCTACCCGATCCTTCGCTAGTTGATTTATCACAGCAAAGCCTGTAAAGAGCTGGATTGGAACTTTTTTATGTACGAGAAATTCTGCTTGCCTCCGCCGCTTTCTATCGGGATCTTCCTCAGTGTCTTTCCAAAACGGATCTTCCATCAATGGCCAATCAATTTTGTTCAATTCTGTTAAGTCAGAATAAAACTCTGATATCACCATGATTGCATGGCCATCTGTAAACAGATAAGGCACTCCGCTTCGATCGATTGTTTCGGTATCTGTAACTAAGTACACCATCTCTTCCTGATTGGTTCCATTATGGAGCACCGAATACAGCATAGGTGAACGCGCAGCAAAATAAAATGGAACATATTCATGCAAGCTTCCATGGGGCGCCAGCGGAATAGAAGTAGTGGATCGTCTTTCTTAAATACGGGGATTGGCAATATCCTGATATTGCGTATTGCGCAATGCCATTTCTGAATAAGCTAATAACTCTTGATTTTTTAAAATAGATGGCAAGTTCTTAATATGTGTCATATGAAAAAGCAACTTATTCGTTTCCATTTTACACATCCAGACTCATCTTTTCTTTTTGCCTAACTGATTACCTTTTCACTTATTTTATCATAATTTCATGATACTTTCCTTGATTCACTCTGCAGGTTCTCCCGCTGCTCATTTGTGATAAAACTTTCAATCGAGCAAAACAGTTTAGCAGTCTTTAAGCCACCACTTTATCAGCCTCCTCTCTATGTCTCGCCTATTTAAGCACTCACCTACACAAAAAAACCGTTCCGCTAAATCTCCGGATACGGCTTTTTTTGCATAAGCATAAGGTTGTTAGCCAACACTCGCGTTATCTTTGACACAGGTCGCCATTTGCCTGAATGACATCACTAAAAAAAGCTGTCCTGATCGCTTACTTTTCTTCCACTCCGACATAATTCAATCCTTTTTTGCTCTTTTTCAAATGATACCCAGCACCCGACTCCACAACTTGCGATTCAAACCGGATCATCTGCGCCTGCATTTTGTAGCGCAGTTCGTAGGCTCGCTGGATTCTCTTATTGAACGTGTGGAAGCTGACATCGAGACGAATGGTGCTGTTGTTGCTCAGCTCGACTAGGGTATGGCTCGTTCCTGAACGCCTGTAACTCCTGACGTGCCGGAGCGACAGCCAAACACAGTCTTCCCGGAACGGCGACCTGCTGGGAAACAAAATAATGTCGCGTTCTTTGTCGACAATCACCGGGTTCATATACCTTTTATCCAGGAGGGTCCGGGCACCATCCAATGCCCCTCTCATGCTAGAACCACGAAACCGCAAATTCATGTCGATCAGGTCATATGGACTCAAGCCCGCCTTCGTAATTTCGTCTTTTTTGCAAATCAATGAATTCAAAAATCCATTTTCATCAAAATCCGGCAAGATGACAATTGTCTCGGAACTGATGCCATACTCCGGTTTCATTTCACTGTTTTTAATTGTTTTCTGTCTCACTTGTAGTCCCCCTTTTAATTTAACCCTTAAAATTTAAAGTTATTTGGAGTATACTAACAAGTAGTTGGTATACTCCAGCTATTCTCCCTCGGGTGACCGTTGTCCAGACTGTCACACCCGGGGGTTTTCTATTGCCGTCGTTTGCTCACTCACATCTTCCTCACCTCCTTCGAGTTGCAGCCAAGCATGGCTCCTATTGTGGTCTTGCTGGATAAACTACAGACGCTGAGTGACTTGAAACTGTTTTTCTCTTGCCTTTATTCTTCTATCGGTTAATGAACGAGGGGCTGTTCTTTCGTAACAACTCCGTTCATCATTACGCGCGGATAATTTTTCTTGCCCAACTGATGATAGGGAGATCCGTTAATGGTCGTTGCCACTCCATTATTACTCATATGTCTTTACTCCTGTTTTTCATTTACTTTATTATACATTTATGACTATTTAAAAGTCTAACTATTTTAAATACTTTTTTAATAACTTTTTGGTGCTATTTTACTATTTGTTACTCCTACTCAGTTTTTTACTTAAATCGTTACAGATTTTCTGTTAATCGAATAAAATAAGCTGCTTTTCCGCTCAACAATCACCATCATCTTTTGTTGATCAAAAAAAGAATGCTCTTCCGACAAAAATCGGAGGGGCATTCTTTTAACACACACTCACTTAGTCTGGAGAAAAAATTTTGTGTTTGCTGCGTTTAATCGAGCCCCAGCTGCCACCGTTCTTTTTATAACCAACGAATGCAAATACTCTTACCACGGATAAAAAATACCGATACACCGCATTTTCTAAAGTGACAAATACGCTTGCTTTTATAATATCCAAGGCTTTCAATTTGTGTCCTTGTATATATACTCTTTGAAAGAAAGCGGTCATTGATAAAATAATACCGTAAACGGTGTAAATTAAAAACAAGCCGATCATAAATGGTACATTCAATAAATTAAAATGGGAAGCAAGTAAGAGTGTCAATAAACCAAATACTTCAATGAATGGGCCAATTAATTCAAATAACCAATAGTATACATACGATACATAACTAACTGGTTTGTATCGAAAACGAAGCAACATTTCTGGATAACTTGTTAGCGATTGGAATAAGCCAATATGCCAGCGTCTTCTTTGTTTGGCAATATCTTTAAGCGATCCTGGAGCTTGACTCCAACATACAGCTTCAGGAACATAACTAATTTTATACGGTCTTCTGTTATTTAACATAAATGTGTGAAGTCGCATGACCAGTTCCATATCTTCGCCAATTGTTTTCCTTTTATAGCCTCCAACTTCCACAACTATGTCTTTCTTATATAAACCAAATGCACCCGAAATGATTAAGTTCCCACTAAATTGGTCGAGTAAAATACGTGATGCTAAAAAAGTTCTGTCATATTCTACTACTTGCATTCCTATAATAGGCGACCAAGGCATAGTGTAATTAGAGACATGTCCGTTTGTCATTTCTACGCTTTGTGCCACCCGAACCATACCACCAACAGCTATCACTGTTTCATCCATCATAAAAGGTTGAATAATCTTTTCTAGAGAATCATTTTGTAAAAGAGAATCCGCATCGACGGTAAGAAAATAAGGATATTTCGCAGCATTAATCCCCATATTTAAGGCGTCGCCTTTTCCTCCGTTTTCTTTTAGAATCACCTTCAGATGAATATTTTTTATTGACGCTTCGTACGTAGCACTTTCTTTCTTGCAAGCAACCCTACGATGCACTGGGCTATCGATTCGATGGAAAGGGAAGTTGTTCAGTAATTGAGTTATTGTTCCATCTGTTGAGCCATCATCTACAATTATAATTTCATATAACTTATAATCGAGTTGCAGTAAAGCTTTCACACTATCTACGATGACGGTTTCTTCATTATAAGCGGGTATGATAATGGAGATTGGCATATAATAATCATGTTTGATTTCATTTTTCAACCTTACTAATTGATCTTTCTCCTGGAGCCGAACTGCACCAACAAGAACCGATAAAAATAAAAAAGTTGTATACAGAAACATATAAGTGATAAATATTATAGCGACAATAGCAAAAAATCTTTCAACAAACAGATTCAACTACTTACCTCCTTTCTAAATCAAGATGATAGCTTAGCATCTCTTTTGCGTAGCGATCACTTCCATTTAACACTTCTAAAATGTCTTCCTGAGTAGGAATTATAGCAAGCAGTGAAAGACTTGCGTTCTTTCGCACATGCCAATTACTGTCTGTTAATGCATTCTTCAGTGAAGACACTACCACTTCTGAAGAATACGAACCTAGTCCAGATGCAGCGACTATTCGAATTGCGTCTTGTTTATCTGAAATTAAACTTATCAGTTCTTGCTCTACTTTCGGAGAAGGATGTTTTTTGAAATAACGCATAATTTGTAGTTTCACTTCTAACCTTGTCTCTTTTTCAATTAGTTTTTTGTAAAATAATTCTTGATGATTTGGTGATTTAATAGTAATAAACCCGATAAGCCCCAAAACAATCGATTCTTGAAATTCTTGATGGCGTTCCCACAATATATTGATTAGTTCTTCGGAGTCGAAAGGATACGTTACTAATCCATCCTGAACCAACTTAGGTTGGTGATACAAATTTTGACGTGTTAAATAAAGAAAAATTTCGACAATCCATTTGGAGTTTGGTTGCTGACACATTGCCAACAAAACGTTTTCTCGCAAATAGATCGTAGGCTCGTCTAAATAAGAGAGCAACCTACTGTATATAATTGGCGCATTCCATTGTCCTTTAGAACATTTTGCAATAAAATAAGCCAGATACGCTTGATTCATTTGATTAGAATCTTGATGATACGCTGTAAGTTCGATTATGATCGGTTCAATTTGATGAAGATAAATATCATTTTCATAAGCTTGAGTATCTAATTGCGTTAAGGCCTTTTCGAAGTAAATCAGATGGTTGGTTTTCTTAAGTTGTTTGCTCAGTCTGTCGATATGTTCTTTATTTAGAAAACCATCTTGTTGAATTTCATGATTTTGATCTACTATCATTTTCATATATCGTTTTATAAAAAGGGCTTCATATTTTTTATAATACAATTGATAAATGATATAGAAGACTGTGTAAAAGAGTATCAAAAAGCAGAAAAGAAGGTACAACTGTAGTAATAGTACAGACATTTACTTTTCTCCTTTCCAATATGACTTTACTTGTTCGTAGGAGGGCTTTCTATATTCCTTTACACGAACGGATGGTTTCAATTTTTCAACTGGGATCTCAATGTAATTCTGCGGTTTAGTTTTTTCAGTAAAATAACTAAGATAAAACTCATTCACTTCCAGGGGCTCTACACCGTAATTTTGATAATAATCATCGTGAATTGTAAACTTCAGCGGATCGTAAATATTGAATAGCTGATACGGTATACGTATTTCTAGCACGCCTTCTGATAAAAAGACATCTGCTTCATTATTGTTTTCATTCCATAACTTTAACGGATCTGTTGAAGCAAATTTAAAATTATACAGTTTTTTTTGCTCATTTAATTCTTGTTGACTTAAAATTTTGTTTTCATTTATAAGATATTTTGCTCGTTGAAAATGAGTAGAATCCTTTTCCGGGTAGGTTTCAAATGGATTTTCTCCCGTTACCTGTTCTAAAAAGTTTTCTCTTAAGCTTTCGTAGCGATCTTGAACATAACTAGTGGCCCCTTTTTCATGATTTATCTCGATAATGAAATCTATTTTTCTATTAAAAACTTCATCCACCACATTTGGGTTTTTGCTTCCAAGGTCAGGGTGTGTATCTAATGCTAGATACACATTTTCTTTTGCTGAAATCGTGTCATCTTCAATCCAAAAATAGATATACGCATGATCCCTAGTCATGGCAACATTAGCATCTTCTTTCTGATAACTCGAGTCTACCTTCTGCCAATCTTGTTTATCACCATCTACAGACATTAAACGGCTATCTCGATAAGGTTTAAATCCCATCAAGCCAAAATGTTGTGTATTCGTCAGTGGGTCATGCCACTCATTGATTTGTTGCAAATCTACAGCATAAGAAGTTTCCGGAACGCGGCGATCCCAAACATCTTGCCAGGAACGAATAAAAGCGCCATTATAGCCAAAATCATAAAACTTTTTCAAGTCGCCGATTATCTCTTTGCCTTGATCTGATTGCGCGTTTATATAGCTTTCACTAGCGTGACTAAAACTACTAATAATAACAGGCATGTCGTGTGCCTGACGAAGTATGTCAAGATAGTTTCTGTCACTTGAATTTATTTGTTGATCCTTTAATTCAAGCAATTCAGGTTTAGGAATTTCTTCCCTTTCGTAAGCATAACTAGCAAAGAGACCAGATTCTAATTTAGTGGATGCTTGAATAGAATCCATTGAAAAGGTATTAAATTTACCGATTTGCGGGGCATAGTGTGCTTGATATTGAAATGGATCCATCACAAAAGAGCTATTTACCGATATCAGCCGCTGACTACCGTATTTATTGGTTTCATAACTGATGATATTTTCAATTACTTTTGCCATCATCGTTTCAAATTGTGTTGCTTCAGCAGCAACAGACACATATTCTCCAGAAAACCCCTTTTCTTGATCAAGTGTATGATTGATATAAGCCACTAGATCTTGATTCCACGTGTCGCCTATTAAAAAGCCAATTACCCAAGGAGAAATATCATGCCGATAAAGACCCGCCCCTTTGTGATCATTCGTCACTAAAAGCTTTTTTCCATGAATGATATCAACGAGATCTTTGCCATCCTTATTCAAAACTTCGTTAAATGGGATATTTTCAGCCACTTTGTTGGTCTTCCACTCATCTGTTGCCACAAGCATTCCTTGAAGCAGATAAAGTGGCTTTTCTCGACCCGTGTTATATTGATAAAAAGCATTGTAAAATTGACTATCCTGTACAGTGGATACTCTAATGGTATTAGCTCCCATTTGTTGGATTTCTCCAAACCACTTGACCCACGTTTCGACATCAATGGAATAATCGGTGCCTCTTTTCGGACCATATGCGCTATCTACTTCAATTCCTTTTATATCGAAAGGGGTTTTGCTTTCGTCCCCCGTTCGATAGATCACATCATTTCCACTATAAAAAGGTGTCTGAACATCCGAAAGAGTAGAAAAGTTAAGATAATAACTTTTTGCATATACAAGGTAAAAAACGCCTAAAACAAAAAACAAAAAGAGCCCTGATGCTATTAAAAACCGTCTCATCGTGCCTCTCCTTTCGTCCTAATTCACTGTAACTACTACTTAATTGATTCGTGACTGTGACGAGATGGATGACTATATTGGCGAAGGGTATCAATATTGTTATCTAGCCATTCCCCTCTTTTTTCAAGATATCCTTTTAGTTGAGCAATTGCTTCTTCGTGGTTTTCTACATTTCGCTCTACTCGATGGAGATAATTTCTCGTATCATACTGAGATAAATCATACATATCTTGCCAACGCGTATTATTTCGTTCGATTGAGCTTCCTAAAAAATTGACAGTATCGTCAATATAGTTATTAATCCGATCCTCATTTAGCTTGTTTTTGCGAAGTTCAACATAACGCCGGATTAACCCGTTAGTGAAATCTTCATCTTTTAGTAATCGCTCATAAAAAATACTCTGTGTCATGGAATAACCAGATTCACTAAAAGAAAGCTCTTGATAATTATCCAATGAATTATTGAAGTCCCAAACTACTGGCGTCAACTTACCTTTCAAGTCACGATAAAAATAAGTTGAATAGTGACCAGCGTCAATATTTCGAAATAATTCGTTTATAATAAAGTAATCATAGAATGCTTGGACATCGATTAGGTCCTTATAATGCTGATTGTCTTGAGCATAAGGATACTGATAAATCACGTTTGTGATATACGATAAGTCTCGACTAACAAACTGCTCTCTTTCTATCGTATATTCATCGTTTTTTGGGTATTTTAACTCAGCGGCAGAAGGAAAGGATTTGTACGTATAGGTTAAGAAATTAGTTAAAGTAGAATCCATTCGGTAAGGACGATCATATTCCACAATATAGCTAGTCATATCACTATTATTCTCGGGTGAAGTTAATGCAAGTCGCCCTTCAGATTTTAAAATCTTTTCCATCAATAAATACAACCCTTCGTATTTATCATTTACAAAGACTTCGACGTATCGTACATTTGGCGCATAATTCATAATTTCACCAGTCAAATTCATGGCCAAGTAATTACGCAAAAGGCTGCGATCTAAATAAGGCCCATGTAATGCCCAATTATTATCCGCCTCCATGCCTAACATCGAGACCTTTTTCTTGTGTTGATTTTTATCGACAAAGTTTAAATCATAGGATTTTTTTCTAAAAGATCTCGACGAGTTTCCTCGATAATGAATCATTGCGCTCATTTCTTGAGGGAGCGATTGTCCTTCGTAGAGTTGAACAAAAGCTTTAATTTCACTTTCTCCATCTTCTGTAACTTCATATTTCCCTTTAACTTCCTCTATTGACTCTCCTGGGATTATTTTTTCGCCTGTATCAATTCTGATGACAGGCAAATGCGTATTCATATCAGCGAAATCAAGCACAGTCGACATCTCGGTACTCGCCTCTTTGTGTTGGTGTATTCTTTTTTTAAATTCACTTTTATCAATCAACGGTATCATCATTAAAAATAAAACTAAAAATGGAATCATTAGAAGGAATAGTGTACGCCTGCTAATCATTTATCCGCTGATTTCGTCACTTTGTGTAATAATATTGACGTAATCAATTCCTCCCAATTTGTATAGCGTTTCGACCGTTGACTGATTTGAATTTTCGCCTTTTTCGTAAGCTGTTCGAGAGAGTTCATAAATCCATTCGATGCTTTCGTTTGTGGTGTTTTTAACTTTTAAAAATGCTTTTCTATTAAACTGACGGAAAACGGTGCCTTCTACCTCTTTCTCTGAGTCTCGGTCTGCTTTAATAATAATCAATAAGCGCTGATTATTTGTTACGCGACCAAGAACTAAAAGAATGATAAATACTGCCATCGATCCGATAATTGCTACAGGATAAAATCCTGCACCACACCCAATCCCAACAGTAATTGCCCAAAATATGTAGGTCGTATCACGAGAATCTTTGATAGCTGTACGGAAACGAACGATTGATAGTGCACCAACCATACCGAGTGATAAAGCAATATTGCTGCCAATGACCATCATGACAGTTGCTGTTAAAATCGCTAATGTAATGAGTGAAACGTTAAATTTGCGACTATAAGCTGTGCCGACATGCGTATACCAATAGGAAATAAAAATGGTTAACGACAGAACAACTGCTACTAGTAAATTGGTAAGTACATCGGGTATTGATATGTCAGGTGACAAATCTGCTACCTGGGCTAATAATTCTTGCATAAATATCCTCCTAAAGCATGTAATCCATGCTAATTTTTCTGCTTAAACAATATTTGCTTACTGACAATTGGTTATGTACGGATTCTTCTAGTAGGTCTTTAATATACTGAAGTAAAAAGCCATTATATTTCACTTCCAATACGACCTGACTTTCATCTAGAAAACTATTTTCCACTAACTTGTCTGAAAAAATATTAAAATTACTTTCTGACCCTCGTATTTCTTGATCAAACGTTATGCGAATCTTATTTTCCTTGGCGACAAAGGCATCACGCTCGTAAGTGACAACCGACTTTGGTCGATATACATATTGCATAATCATGTAATAGCACTCTAGTAAAAATGGATGATTTAGTTCTAACAACATGCTATAATCACCTGCGATTAAACGCTCTCCTTGTTCTCTTGTCATTTTATAGGAAGTCTTTTTTTGGTTATTGCCTTCTTTCTTTTTCATTTCCAATAAGCAAAAACTTGGGTCATGCATATACGTTCGTAAACGAAGTTTACGTCGTAATTCAATCCCATCTATTTTCTCATGATAATCACGGTCATCTATTGAATCGAAATACAACGACCGAATCGTATACCCATCACCTTTACTGTAACGATACAGATTTTGTTCACTATTTTGATCTCGGTGCATCACTTGTGAAATTTTATGACGCAAGCTGTAGTAAGTTTCTTTTGAAATAAGGTATTTATGTTCTTCACGAAATACACTATTCATTTTCTATCACCTCTTTAAATGCATGATAATCATGGTAAGCAATATTCACAGGTTGGTCTTTATAATGAGCTATTAGGCGATCACTGTTTTCTATTGCGGCTAAATAACCTTCATTATAATAACTGTTTTTATTTGTTAGCCCATGATCTCCAGGTCGTTTAAACTCATATATGGTTGTAATAGGCTTATTCGCCTCTTTAGCTTGCTCGGCTTCATGATCCATGTGGTCAATTTCTTTATCGCGGTAGTAATTCATCACAGCTGTTTCGGTTGAAGCCTCACTAATAATTGTATTAACTGCGTTTTTATAGCCTTTTGTATCATAAAAATACGGAATAACTACGATTAACTCCAAACCACTATTTTCTGCAGCTTGATCTAACCTCTTCATACTAGTTATATAACTTTCTTGAATCGAGTTGTCTGTCCAATCAAAATCATCCATAACGTAAGGTTCCACATCGACAATGACGCCTTTTATTTGATGATCTTCCGGTAGTTCTCGATTAATTCTTTCTACTCTTTCAAGTCTTTCGATCATCTTTTCTCCTGATGCATCTAACGCCCATTCTGGTATTCCAATAAGACTATATACCTCGATTTCATTACGAGTTACGTCCGTTACAAAGGAACCCACTTCTTCATCGGTCAAACTACTTGAGAACGCTTGAAATA
Source organism: Planococcus sp. S3-L1 (assembly GCF_030063085.1). Classification (NCBI taxonomy): domain Bacteria; kingdom Bacillati; phylum Bacillota; class Bacilli; order Caryophanales; family Caryophanaceae; genus Planococcus; species Planococcus sp. S3-L1. Next base: position 24,113 of record NZ_JASISN010000019.1, read on the forward strand.
CTCGATCGAAATTATACTCTTTAAGATTGCTGATTAGCTGTTTTTTATTATCTGTAACTTCTTCAGAAGACCATGAAAAAATTCCATATTGAGGATCAGGTTGTATGAAAGTTTCTTCTTCTAGGCCAAAATACGCAAAAATAAATAGGGTCATTGTCAACAGTAAGAGGATAAATAAAATCCATTTTTGTTGTTTTTTCACTCTCTTCCTCCCCTCTATAGACAAACAACTAGACAAAATTCAATTTTAGTTTAATTATCCCAATAAATCAAGTAAATATATCCATAAAAATGATACTTTAGAAATATATTAAAGGCATTTAAGTAAATGTGTAAACAAATAACACGATATAAAAGAACTATTAAATTCTTATTTTATTACGTGTGATATTATAGATTTACTTGATTTAGAAGAGTTTTTTTATTCAAAGATAGCTGTAGTTGGGTGGTTATACGTGCTACGTAAAAAAACTTCATTTCAGAGAACCTTGCGTTCTCTGAAATGAAGTTTCTTTTTTATTCCTGCACCGAGAGACGCGAAATCTCATCAATCATCCGGGTAGCTACGTCACATGTGAAGCATTCCAGGAAATCGTCTGCCACTAAAGCTTCAATCAGCTTGTAACTTCCGGCAATTACAGTAAAGTCCAGGTCGCTATCCGTATAAACACACCACGCTTTATCCGTGGACCACCAATAGGTCGGTGTCCCGTGCAAGCCGGCACGTGTTGACAACTCCGTGACTTCGTTCAACTTGCCATGAAATAAAGTAGCAGAGTAATCTTCTGTCTTCAACTCTTCATACCAAAAAAAACAGCTTTCTTTTCCACTGAACTGGTGCAGCACCTGAACCAATGCGTTCAAACTGTCCGGCTCGATTTCTCCTTCTTCGCCTGTAATTAAATAACGGGGAACTCCGTTTAGCTTCTGCATCAGTGACGCTGCTGATAACTCTTTTGAGCAGTCTAACTCATACTTTTTAGCAAGTTCTATCAGTCTCAACCGTTCTCCAAACTGAATGGCCTCCGCTTGTTTCGGTGTGCATTCGCTCCACAACAGTTGTTCATCTTGAATTTGGGGATCTCGGCACAAGGGATGGATCATCTTGCAATAATGCGTGAAACGATTTGGCAGGAAGTTCTCCACTCGAATTCCTTGCCGCTTATCCGACAACACCTCTACCGTTTCTTCACGAATCCATTCGTACTCTTCCATTCCGCTTAGCTTCTTCATCGTTCCACCTCTTTACCATCAACTGGCCGCAGGGTACGGTGCTTCTTCCTTACTTTTTTTCTATCTGTTTTCACCCACTCACACCCGAACTTCTCCGACAACTCCCCAGCGGCCTTTGTCTTTTTTAAAATCTTTCAGCTTGCCGTTCCAATACTCCACGTAGCGCTTGTCCATATCTGTGGAGGTAAAAAACTGGCGGTGTTGTTCTTGCGTTAAGTAGTAGGCCGGCAGTTCCTTTATTCCCGTACGTCTCGCTTTTGCGACGCGGTGGTTGCCGTCGATCAGCCGGAAAAATTCCGGACGCATGCGGACCATGATGATTGGCCGGGTCAAGTCTGCTTTCGGCAAAAACTCTTCGTCCAAATTCGACGAGTCCGCTCCCGGCCCCGGTGGACCAATCTGCACAACAGACCGTTCAACTTGATCCAGATTTGCTTGAATCCATCTAGTGGCCCGTGTGACATGCCAATTGAACGGAAAGCCACCAAGCATCTCGTCCCCTTCAACTGCTGTGCAAGGAATAAAATCCGGATTCTCTGTTAGTTTCTTCATGTAGCGCACCTCATTTTCTTCTATGTTCATTTCAGAATAGCCTATTTCCCCAGATAATCCTTGTGTACGGTTCAATTATGACTATTTATCAATCTCACTAAATATACAAATTCTTTGTATAGACGGAATTGTCTCGCTCACAGGGGCGCGATTTCATCTGGCGGTCTTTCACTGGTCAGGAATGGACTGGTACTGCGATGGCAGAGGTGGTACTAAAATCTGTCCGGAGTGGTATTATTTTTTGTCCGAAACGGTACTCTGTCATGTCTTTATACATTTCCCTAAGACGTGACTCGTTCATTGAATTATTTTTCTTAATAGAGCGCGTTTTTACTAAGCCACTTTCCCGCAGCATTTCTTATATTTCTTTCCGCTGCCGCAAAAGCATGGATCGTTCCGGCCAATTTTTTCGGCTAACGGAAGCAAGTTCTTTTTTTCTTCTTGAAACAATTCATTTGGAGTATGTCCCCGATTAATTTGAAGGCGCGTATGGTTATGCATATCCATCACTAGCTCCGCCACTTTCTTCAATTGCCCACTTTCTTCAAGCTTCAGCCCCATGCGATCAAATTCCCTAATAATCCGCTCAAGTGAAAAGGGGTCCTCCGCCATCATCTGTAAATCCTCCGCAGCACCTTCTACTTTGTCACTAGCTGCTTCTGGGAAAAGCGTTACCATGTATTGCTGTAGGTTGAAAAATTCTGTTGGCTTTTCAAAATAATCAGGGTCGCTCCATTTTAGCAGTTCTTCCCGTTCCGGCACATAATAGGGCTTTCCTTGTTGCGCCAGCCAGTGTTCATCAAACGCTTCGAATTCCATGATCCATTCTCCGACAAAAAAGCCTCCACCGTATTCATAGACGAACCGGTTCTGAAGCGCCGCTTTTGCTAGTCCTCCTGCAAATGGATCTTGAATCCACGCCTTGATTTCCTCAGCTGCTATGCTCTCTTTGTTTTGGCTTGAAATCACTTTTGCCACTTGCTCAAAGGGCACAATGCCATATAAATTAACCATCGCTGAGATATAATCCACCCAGGTTTTACTATCCATGTTCCCACTCCGTTCCTGTCGGTTCTGTTTTATTTTAGTGTACAGGTTCGAAGCATCGTTTCCAACCCAGGGTGACACACCAGATCCGGTTTTATTTATAAGAGGGAACGTTTTTTCCAGCAGTTCCCAAATAGTCCCTGTGAACGGTTCAATTATGACTATTTATTAATCTCAATAAATATACGAATGCCATCTTCGAAATCGGTTGATTTCATTGAAGATGGCGTTTTCGTTATTCAACTTCTTTGTATAGACTGAATTGTTTCGCTCACAGGGGCGCGATTTAACGCTGCTGCTTGTTTGGGAATGTGGTAAATCTCACGCAACTCATTCACGTAATTCCTGACGGTATTTTCAGCGATTGTATTCACACCCAGTCGCTCTTCCAACCAATCAAAAATTTGTGCTCCCGTCAGATCGGGATGTTCCTTTAACTAGCTGACAATCTCCTCGTGATAAGGATCCAATTTCTTGCTCCGGTTTTGCAGCGATAGAACGAATTCACAAAAACCCTCGGGCGTCATATTTCCGTAGTCAATCACCCGATTTCTGGATATCTTCAGTTTCTTGGCGATTGCGCTATTTGAAAATCCCACATCGCGCAGTTGATGAATTTCATTGTAAATCATAAATTTTTCCACTCCTCATTCCTCACTTTCAATAGACTCTCTCAAGTATATTAAAAGTAAGCGTCCAATATCGAACACCTAGTTTATTCGAAAAGAAAATGCCTTTCCGATTTTTTGTCGGAAAGGCATTTTTGTTATTTTTTCTTTTGAATATAACAGTCTTTTGGAAGTTCCTTCGACCAGGGCATGAGATGATCGATGTTCAGGTCTGCCGTCATGTCCAACTGCGGAAGTTCTTCGAAAAGAAATTGAAGGTAGAAAAATGGATTCAAGCCATTCTCTTTGGCGGTCTCTACGAGACTGTAGATGATGGCACTGGAATTCGCTCCGCTTGTCGAAACGGCGAACAGCCAATTTTTTCGTCCGATGACGAACGGTTTGATCGACCGTTCCGCACGATTGTTGTCGATCTCGATGCGTCCGTCTTTCATGAATGTTGTCAGCTTATGCCATTGATTCAACGAATAGGTGATGGCTTTGCCGGTGGCTGATTGCGGCGCAATGATTTTTTTTGTTCATGGAGCCAAGCCAAATAAGCATCCAGCACAGGCTGACTGTCTTTTTGTCTTATTTTCAAGCGCTCTTTGGCGTCCAACTTCTTGATTTTTCGTTCAATCGCGAATAATTGGTTACAGAAGTTAAGGCCCTTTTTGGCAATGGTCGATCGGGTGGAACTTGATGAGGGGCTCTTCAATGCCTTCAGCGCCTCATCGAATTTCCGACGGGCATGTGCCCAACAGCCCGCGAGCTCCACATTTTCGAGCGATTCATAACCGGCATATCCGTCGACGTTGAGATAGCCTTCGTATCCCTTCAAGAAATCCTTCGGATTTTTACTCGATCGGTTCGCTCGGTAATCGAAAAGGACCATCGGTTTTTTCGTTACAGAACTCGTGCGATAGAGCCACATGTACGACTTGGATTGTGCTGTCTTGCCGGGTTCATCGAGAACTTGCAGGCTGGTCTCATCGGCATGAAGCAGCTCTTCCTGCAGGAGTTGACGGTGGAGAAGATCATAAAACGGCCGCAACCAGCGGGTCGTACTTGAAATCATCCAATTCGAGAGTGTCTGGCGGTTCAACGGGATGCCCATCCGTTCCAGCTGCTTTTCCTGACGATAAAGCGGAAGACCATCCGCAAATTTTTGCGTCATGACAAAGGCGATTGCGGAAGGTGAAGCCAATCCCTTTGGGATGACTGGATTTTGCATCTTCGCTTTGACGATCGGAGTCGTGATGGCATGCTTCTCACAATGACGGCAGCTGTAAATGTGCTGGACGTGTTCCACCACTTTGACCTGTGCCGGAACGATTTTCAGCTCTTGCCGGGTTTGATGGCTCATTTCATGGAGTGCATGATCGCATGTCGAACAGACCTTCTCTGCATCAGAAAGGTCGTAATGGATCGTTTCGACCGGCAGGTCTTTCAGCTTTTCTGCACGACCGCCAATTTTTTTGCGCGTGTAGCTGATAGTCTCCATTGTCGGTTCCGCCAATAAGACGGAAGAAGAGATTTCGGCTTCGTTGAACAACTGGAGCGTCAACTGGTTGTCATCCGTCTTTTCGCTGGATGTACCAAACCGTTTCTGCTGAGCTAATCGAAACTGCTCTTCGTACCATTGCACCTTCAGCTCCAGTGTCTTCATCTGGTTCTCTAGCTGCGCGTTCTTCTTTTCCAATTCTTCAATTGTGGGTGAGGTCTTTCCGTCCATTATTTTCATAAGTCTAAGAATAGCACAAAAGTTTTGTCTCAAATAGACCTAAATGATTTTTTTCGCCGCGACGGATGGGTGTGCCTGCCGCTGATTCAGCGGCAGGCCATCAAGCAGCCAATTCAACTGCCGGGACGTGATGGGCAGCGGCTGGCTGGACCCAAGGTCCGGCCAATCGAACAACCCTTTTTCCAATCGGCGGTAGTAGAGCCAGAAACCATTGTGATCCCAGAATAGAATCTTGAGCTTGTCTTTCTTCCGGTTGCAGAACACAAAGAGTGCGTTGGAAAAAGGATCGAGCTGGAACAGTTCCTGGACGATAACCGCGAGCCCGTCAATCGACTTTCGGAGATCGGTCGGTCCGGCCGCTAAATACACCTGTTCGACGATCCGTCCGTTCATCATAACTGGTCAAGTGTCCGAAGGACCTTCAGTAACAGTTCGTCCTGGAAGCCACTCATCACCTCAATTTCCACATTTTTTATCTTCAACGTAAGCGTCTTGCTCGAAGGTTCTTCCACTAGACAAGAGACCCAAGCGGTCTCTTGCGACTTTTGGGATACGGGCGACTGCTTGCGCAGCCAGTATTTCATCGTGTGGATTTTGATGTCCTTCTTTTCGCACCACTGGACCAGGGATTCTTCACTTTGCCGATAGTCGCTGATCTGTTTTGTCCAATATAATTCTTTCTCTTTTCTTTTCAAAAAAACTCCTCCCAAAAATTTAAGTTTGGAAAGAGTATCTCACGAAGAATCTTCTATTAGAACGTGCTCATTATTGGACGCTTACTATTAAAAGCGCATCGGTATTGGTCAACTGTTGTGTCTTAATTGGTGAAATCTGTTTACCGTTATTTGTGGAAAACTGTTTAGTCTAGTTTAGCGGTTACAGAAGGACTCGAAGGTTCCTCGACCACGCAGGAAATCCACGCAGTTTCGTGTGACTCGGTGGCTACCGGGGACTGCTTACGCAGCCAATATTTCATCGTGTAGATCTTGATTTCCTTCTTCTCACACCAGTGAATAAGGGATTCTCCACTTTGTCGATAGTCACTTATTTGATCCATCCAGTACAATTCTTTCTCTTTTCTTTTCAAAAAAACCCCTCCCAGAAATTTAAATCTGGAAAGAGTATCTCATGGAAAACCTGCTAGTAGAATGTGTTGACTATTGGACGCTTACATACAAACTTCCGAAAGACTGTTACATTCAAAAGAAAAAATGAAAAATGCCCTTCCGACAAAAAGTCGGAAGGGCATTTTCTTATCTAAGAAACCAGGTGTTCGATATTGGACGCTTACCAATGAATCCAAACTTCTCACTTACATCAAATCGCTGCCCATTAAACTCATAGGCATAAACAGACTGGACTCCGTTTAACTTTTGGATGCCAATAGACAACTGGATTTCTTCACCCACGCATAATTGATTCTCTTATAAAAATTTCTCACGTCAAGTTTATAGCGACTCCACTTTCATTGATTTCTTAATAATTGGTTCTCAGGAACTTTTCTTAATTCTTTTGCCGGAGAACCTATCACCAAACTCTCTTTCTCAACATCTTTAGAGACAATACTTCCTGCTGCTACTGTACCATCTTCAAAAATAGTTTTACCTGGCAGTATGGTAGAATTAGCTCCTACTCTACCCCCATTCTTTATCGTGACTCCTTTAAATTTACCATAACGCTCTTTACTTCTGGCCATATAATTGTCATTTGTAGTTACAACATAAGGGGCAATGAAAACATAATCACCCAGTTCAGAATATGCGGTAATGTAGCAATTCGTTTCAAGCTTGCAATTTCTGCCGATGTTACAATCGTTTTCAATTGCTACTCCACGACCTACAATTGTCTTTTCTCCAATAGTTACACGTTCACGTACAGTTGCTAAGTCTGCAACAAAAACATCATCAGCTATTTTTGCATTAGCATAAACAATTGCTGAAGTTCCTATAGTTACACCAGATCCTATTTCGGCTGGAGAAAGTTTTTTCCCTTCTGGTAAAATCGATGCTTTTGCACGTGTAGGCTGTTTCCCTATTACTGCGTTGTCTTGAATAATAACGTTATTTCCGATTTTAGTACCTTCATAAATCACTACATTATTTCCGATTACAACGTTTTCACCGAGTGTAACATCGTTTTTAACCACCACATTTGATCCTTTTTTAATAGTCAATGAAATGCCTCCTAAAAATAAAAGCTAGTCGATTAAAGACTAACTTATTTTTTAATAATACTTTGAAATTTTTTTAGAGTTATTAGTATTTTTATCAGCTATTATTGCATTCGACCACTTATTTTCTAGTTTTTTTAATTATCACGATAACCAGTTTTTCTCTATATAAGCCTATATTATTAACTCAGAAAAAATCTAGCAAGAAATTATAAAATTAATATAAAGCTTTGTTATGTTAAGAGTGGCGAATCACTAATCTTTTAGAATATACTAACAAATCTTTTATACACTATTTACATTATTTTAATTCATTTTCACATTTCTCAACTATTCAAGGCATAAAACTCTATAATTTTTTCCACAATATAATCTTGGTGCTCTATAGGTAATTCAGGATACATTGGCAAAGAAATTGCTTCTTTAGCAGCTTTTTCTGTTTCTGGGAGATCCCCTTCTGAATACCCTAAATTTTTAAATACTGGTTGTAGATGAAGCGGCATGGGATAGTAAATCATTGTAGCAATTCCTTGCTCTTTCAGAAAGGCTTGTAATTCATCACGCTTAGGGACTCTAAGTGTATATTGATGAAAAACATGATAATTTCCTTCTACTTCAACTGGTGTTTGAATAATATTTATAAGTTTCTGATTCAATAGATTTGTATATCTCATAGCATGCTGCCTTCTACTATTTAACCACTCTTCAAGGTGTGGAAATTTAACGTTTAATATAGCTGCTTGCATTTCATCTAAACGGCTATTATATCCAAGAACATGATGATAATATTTTGGCTTACTACCATGAACTCGAATAACACGGGCTTTTTCTGCTAAATCTTCATTATTAGTGACAATCATCCCTGCGTCACCATAAGCTCCTAAGTTTTTCGTAGGAAAAAAACTATAAGTAGCTGCAGTGCCAAGTTCCCCAACAGTCTTACCATTTTGTTTAGATCCAATTGCTTGTGCTGCATCCTCAATAATTATTAAGTCATATTTAATAGCAATTTTTTTTATTGACTCCATATCTGCCATTTGTCCATAAAGGTGAACAGGAACAATAGCTTTAGTCTTTTCTGTTATTGCTGCTTCAATTTTTGTTGAATCAATATTAAATGTAATCGGATCAATATCTACATACACTGGAGTAGCGCCAACTCGTACAATTGCCCCTCCAGTAGCAAAAAAAGTAAAGGAAGAAGTTATTATCTCATCTCCAGCTTCAATACCAGCTGCCTGCAGCGCAATATGTATAGCATCACTTCCATTTGCTACTCCAATTCCGCTTTCAGAATTACTAAAACTAGCAATACTATTTTCTAATTTTTTTACATTTTCTCCAAGAATGAACTGAGAACTAGACATTACATCATCAATAGAAGTAATAATTTCATTTCTTAATTCCTGGTATTGTTTTTTTAAATCTAACATTTCGACTTTCATTTATAATCCTTCTTTCATTTCGCAAGTTTTTTATATGCTTGAATTAACTTTTCACTTTCTATTTTCCAATTGTACTTTGTTTTAATCATACCAATACCATTTTCGCCCATTTCCTGTGCGACTTTAGGATTATTGAATAAAAATTCTATAGTTTTAGCTATTTCAACTATATTTACCGGATTAACACAAATACCACAATTATTTTCTTCAACTATCTTTCTCCACAAAGGAAAATCAGAAGCTATAACAGGAATTCCTGCAGCCATATATTCAAACATTTTTACCGGTAAAGAATCAATATAGTTCTTTCTGGGATGAAGGACTACTAGACCAGCAAAAGATTTATTATATACCTGATTTACTTCTTGTCTATTCAAAAAACCTAGTTCACAAACTTTATTCCAGCCTTTATATTCACTAACTTTCTGTTTTTCCTGTTTAGTAGTAAATTTTCCAGCAAGTAATAGATTGATGTCTTCTGTTAACTCTAATGCTTTAACCATTTCTTCTATACCTCTATATTTATTAATTCCTCCGACATAGCAAATTGATTTTCTTCTACTTTCAACGATAGGTACTTTGCTATAAAACTCTTTTATAATAGGATAATTATTAACGCTTATACTTTTTATATCTTGTTTAACAAATCTATTATTTATAAAAGGTGTAGCTGCTATTACCAAATCAAATTGTTTTACTGCCCAAATTTCGTAAATAGCAAATATTTTTGAAACGAATTTTTGAGATTTAAATGGTAACCAAGATTTATTTAAAATTTGTTGTGGTACATCTTCATGTACATCATAAATAACTTTTTTTCCTTTTTTCTTTAGCTTTAATCCGATAGGAAGAAGTTCAGGATCATGAAAATGGTATATATCCGCATCTACATTTAATGCTTCCTTATACACTTTTTTTACAGTTCTTGTCATTCTTTTCAAACGGTTCCCGTCACTTAATTCTACGCCGAGAATTTTAACACTTCCCAACGTCATATTAGTAACTCCTGGAACAATATAATATACATCAAACCCTGCTTCTGCTAACGAGTTACATTCTTTTAATAGAATTCTTGTGTCTAAATGTGAGTGAACTGAAGTTAGATGACAAACCTTCATATAGAATTCCTTTCATAAAAAGTAATAATCTTTCGGAGTTTTATAAAATACATTCATAAGCATTAACTAATTTTTTCTTTTCTTGCTCCCAATTCAACTGTTTTTTAGCTTCTATTACATTTTTTTTAAATTCACTATAATATTTGGGGTTAGTTTTGAATTTTAAAATTGAAGAAACTATTTCTTCCTCAACTTCAGGATTACAAACAATTCCTACTTTATATTCACTAACTACTTTTTTTATCTCTGGAAAATTGCTTGCTAAAATCGGTACTTCTGCTTGAATATTTTCAAAAAGTTTATTTGGTAACATGTAATAATAACTTGCACTTACATTAGGAATAGTTATTAACCCCAAATCAGCAATAGCTACATAAGAATATAGATCACTAAATTTCACTGCTGGAATTACTCTTAAGTCTGTATTATTTTCTTCAGCTAATACACTTAAATCCTTAATATAGTCTTCGCTTCCAAAACCTAAAATCACTAAGGTTGCGTCTTTAATCTTCCCAGACGCTTTTATAATAGTCTCTATACCTCTGCCCTGAGTTATTGCACCGTGGTACATCAAAATAAAAGAACTATTATTAATATCATAAGTCTTTTTTAATTTTCCCTTTAGCAAAAGCTGCTCTTTGTCATCTTTCACCCATAATGGTCCTACGTTTCTTACTACTATTGGCTTTTTCTTTAAGCTATATTCTTCCACTAAAGCATTTGAAATAGATTCATTTACTACAATAGTAAATGCCGATTGTCCTATTAAAAACTTTTCTGATTTACGTATTACAAAATTTTTAATACTAGATCTAGCTTGAATGGTATTTCTTCCAATTTCAAATTCATGTGAATCATAGATTATCTTTGGTTTTGAAATCATAAATCTAGTGGCAGTCCATCCTACGAATAAAGCTAGTAGATCATGACAACTGATTGCATCTGGTTTTAATCGAATAATCTTTCTTATGAAATTATAAAGTAGTAAAAAAATATGGTAATACCTAATCAACTTGTTTTTTTTCTCTTTCAGATTTTCTTTTTTAATTCTAATTACTTCATAACTACTAGTTTTTTTTTCTATACTATTAATTTTACCGGTAATTAATAAAGTAACATTGTGACCTCTCTCTAATAGAGCAGATATCTCTCTTTCATCTCTGCTCTCATGATTAAAATCATTCAAAACTAGTTTTATAACATTTTTTTTTCGCATGATCGACCTCTATTAGATTTATTTAGACTAATTATTTAAAAATAATTTTCTTAATTAATTTAGTTGTTTTTGCTCGATAATCAACATATTTTGAAGTCTTATAAAAATCATGTTGTTTAGGATCTTCTTCCATAATTTTATTAAACTCCTCTTTAGACATTTTTAGCTTGTTAAGAATAAACTCAATATCTTTTTCCATCTCTTCTTCATCGTAAAGAGGTTTTTCTAATTCTTTGAGAGCTTCGTCCCGTTTTAATTGATTAACAATAATTAGACTTGATAAATGTGATGTTCTTTTATCGACATTAAACTTATTAGGAAAATAATAAGTTTGGACGAATTTTGTTAACGTGTTTTCCAAATGCTTGCTTCCATAATATTCAAATTCACAGAAATCCTTTAATTCTTTAAAAGCTCTTTCTTTATTATAATCAATTAAATTTAGAGGTCTTAAGCTTTCTATTTTATAAATATATTTATCTAAGTCTCTTTGTAATTCTGATAGTATTGGCAGCTTATCTAGCTTAGTTTCTCCATAAATTTTATTTATTTCTTTGATATGTTTAGTATCATATGCTGAATAGGTATTGCCTTGTTGTAAGATAGATTCTAAGGCGAAATTACCACCTGACAAAAAATATTTAATTTTGTGTTCTTTTGCTAGTTTGTATAGTGAAGCGAATAAAATATTATCTTGAGGGATTGCTAAATTTGGAACACCAGCTCTAAAGAACGCCTTTGTTAATTTATTAAATTGTTCTGCATTTGGTTCTATGTTGATTAATTTTATATTTGCTTTATTGCTTAACTTTTTGAGATTCTCTTTAGAAATCTCCGTATCGTATCCATCATCTACATGGACAGCTAGAATTCTTAACCCCCACTTATATCCTAAATATGCTAAATAGGAAGAATCAAGACCTCCTGAAATACCCATTAAACAATCATATTTCTTGCCCTTTCCTTCTTCTTTTATTTGAGATAACATCATTTTCAGTTGTTTTTCACCTTCACTATTTGGGAAATATATTCTTTTCATATTTACTAAAGCATCAGTACAATAATTGCAAACTCCTTCTTCATTAAAATATATTGTTACGTCTGATTTGTTATCCATTACACATCTATTACACATTTGGTATTTCATTTTTACTAACTCCTTTTTTGTGTTCTTAGCCTATATGCAATATAAATTCCCCATGCACCAATCAATTGATAATTTTCATGGATTGATCCACTATACATTAACATAGTAATTCCTGATAAAAAGAAAAGTGCAAAAAGTCCACTCCAATTTTCATCTTTCACTGTAAAAATCATTTTTAGTCCTACAAAAATTATAAAAAAACTAATAACTAAACCAAAAACTACTCCATAACTTAATATTAATTCGATAAATATATTATGAGAAAAATATCCTTCTCCTCCTAGTAAATATCTATCTGCTCCTAAGCCATAACCGAATGGATTAACTCTAATCAAATCTAATGCTGAATGGTATATTTGCATCCGTGTTTCACTTTCAAAAATTGTATTCGAAACAATTCTTTTAACAGTATAAGTATTAAAATCATTTAACGTTAACCAATTAATCAACTTTTCCAGAAAAAAGTTTTTAAAACTGACTAAAAGTATTACAAATCCAATAAAACTAAATTTAATCAAACTGAACTTTTTCGTTTGAAACAATATCAAATATATTAATAAAATCATTACTACAAAAATAGCTCCTCTAGATCCATATATAAAAATTGTGTAAGAGCTAAAAAGCAATAGTAATAAATCAAAAAAGTTTTTACTTCTTATAAATGTTAAAGCTAATATTCCCCAAAAGATTACTACATTATATGCAGCACTCATATATTCTTCATAGTTATAGCTAATTTGACTTTCGAAGTTCCATCTTAAGTTGTATTCAATTAAAACAACATATGAAGTAGCTTTCAAAATATTAATAAACCTTTTTGGGTCTTTAACTGTAGTTAATAACACGAATGTGGGTATATAAGTAAGTATAAAATTACTACTAAAAAATATTTTAAACAAATGTGGTACCGATTCATAGTTAAAGGAACTTATTAAGAATGATAGTATTAAAATGTATAAAGTCATTAGAGTATATATGCTGATTCTATATCTCAATAAAAAAAGCATATATACCACTATTAACACATACATTATTCCCAATATATTAGTATTCGTTAGAATTTTTATACCCGGAAAATTAAAAAATACTAAAATGCTAATTAAAGATTGATAGGAAAAAAAAAGAAATACTACATAGTCTCTTATTACTAATTTATTAAAAAAAGCTAAAATTTTTGTCATATCACTTCTCTTTTCTAGCAAACTTAAAAATCTTCAAGTAACTGCATACTAATTTAAATTCATTAAGGAACATTGTTCCTACAACAAATGTAAGGTTTGCGCAAATAAATAGAAATCCTGAAACTAGTATAAGACTAAATATACCGTCGATAAAAAAGTATTCTCTAATTTTTATTAATAGATTGTATTGCAAGAATATTACTAAGTAATAATAGAGAGTTTTAATGAAATATATCTTAAGATTTTTATTAGGAAATAAATACTTATAAATTAAAAAAGGTTCCACATAGAAAGAAATTATAACTATACTAAATAAAGTTCCTAATAACACTCCCATAAGTCCTAAGTATTGTACCAATATCAAAGATAATATTATATTCAAAATCGCTTCAGCTAGTAGTCTATATCTATCTGCCCAATATAGTCCACCAGCAGTCCTTGTAATCATTAAATATTGTCTTGATCCATTAACAAAAAAAGAAATTATTATTACTAGCACCAGATTATTACTAAAAACATATTCCTGACCTATCCAAATCGCTATAAAGTCATTAATTACCAGATATATAGTAAGTGCACAACTAGAATAAATCAAGAAGCTTATATATTGGAGTATATTAAATATTTTATAAGATTTATCCGTATCTTTTTCTTCAAATAAGTTTCCATAACTCGGCGTAATAGATGTAAGTATTTTACTTATTAATACATTGAAAGTAGAAGTTACCAAAAAATAATTCGCATAAGTTCCTACAATTTTTAAACCAATAAAGGCAGATATTATTATGTTGTCGGTACTTGTAATTATAAAACCACTTATTCTATCAATAAAAAGAGCTTTTATATTGGTTGTTAGTTGTTTTTTATCCTGAATTGTTAATTCTACAATCTCTGAGTTTTCAATTTCCGGATACATTTTATTAGCTTTATTAAATATCCAATAGTTGAGCACTAATCGAGAAAATATCATTACAAGTAAATATAAAAAATAGTTTTGAGTAAAAATTAATACAAATATTTTAATAATAGTTGTAAATATATTTACAATTACATTTATTAAAGATATAACATATCCTTTTTGATCTGCAAATAGGAGCGTTTGTTTATATGAAAATAAATAAGAAATGGCTGCATCCAAGATGAATAGAATAAAATACCATTCTAAGTATTTGATTTCTTCTTTAACGAAAATATCAAGAAAAGGCAAAATAGATAATCCAATTATAATTATAATCAAAGATACGTAAGTATATAATTTTTTGAATAATTTCATTAACGCCTTTACTTTAGAATGATCTTTGTCAGCTAATGGCTTATATAAACTGTAATTAAAAGCGGCACCTACCCCTAATTCTAACAAAGTAAGTAAACCCACTATATTTGTAAATAGGCTGTTTATTCCCAAATAAGTTATGTCTAAATTACCAATAAAAATAGCCCGAGAAAAAAAACCTAGAAATGCTACAATGACTTGCGTAATAAAATTTACTCCAATATTAGTTAATGCTAATTTACTTCGCATAGAGTCACGACTTTTCATTTTCTAATTATAGTTTTATTAATTTAGGTAATGATTTTTTATTTGCATAAGAGTTTCTAGTATCTAGCACAAGTGATGCAGAATTCAATATCATCTCATAATCAAACTTAGTGTGATTTGTAGCGATTAATACTAAATCAGCATTCTGCATTTTTTCTTCAGTTAGATCTATTGTTTCAATTACTTTATTGTTTAATTTAAATTCTGAAATGAATGGATCAATCGCTTCCCATTCAACACCGGATTTCGTTAATCCATCTAAAATAGGAAGTACAGGTGATTCTCGGTAATCATCAATATCTTTTTTATATGCTATTCCCATAACCACTATCTTAGATCCTTTCATTGATTTCCCTTGAGTATTCAAGATTTCCGAGCAACGTTGCACGACAAATTCTGACATACTATCATTTATCTCTCCAGCAGTTTCAATTAGTTTAGTGTGATAATTATATTCTCTAGCTTTCCATGTCAAATACCATGGATCGATTGGAATACAGTGACCTCCCAAACCTGGACCCGGATAGAATGGCATGAAGCCATAAGGTTTTGTAGCTGCTGCATCGATTACTTCCCAAACATCAATCCCCATTTTATGACACAGAATTGCCATTTCGTTGGCTAAAGCCACATTTATATTTCTAAATGTATTCTCAAGTAGTTTTTCCATTTCTGCTACAGCAGGACTAGAAACCTCGTGAACGTCACCATCTAAAACTGCTCTATACATTGCAGCAGCTACCTTTGTACACTTTTCAGTAATGCCACCCACCACTTTAGGAGTGTTTTTTGTATTAAAATCTTTATTTCCAGGATCTACTCGTTCTGGAGAATATGCTAAAAAGAAATCTTCTCCACAAACCATACCAGACTCTTCTAAAATTGGTTTAATTAATTCTTCAGTAGTACCTGGATAAGTTGTGCTTTCTAAAACAATCAGTGTGCCTTTTGTAAAGTTAGCAGCTATTGCTTTGGCTGAACTCTCTACATATGCCATATTTGGTTGTTTGTAGATATCTAATGGAGTAGGAACACAAATTGCTACTGCATCTACCTCCTTAATAAAGGAATAATCAGAAGTTGCTTTTAACTTCCCATCTGATACTAATGACTCAAGGTCGGCAGGCAAAACATCTCCAATATAGTTAATGCCATCGTTTACATTCTTTACTTTTTCTTCTTGTACATCAAATCCGATTACATTAAATCCCGCCTTAGCTTTTTCTACCGCTAGGGGTAATCCAACATACCCTAAACCAACAACACCAATCGTTGCATTTTTTGAATTTAGTTTTTCCGTTAGTATAAGGTCTAGGTGTTCTAACATATTCGTTTTCATATTCAATCTCCTCTATTCTTCTGTTTTATAAACTAACAAGCTTTTTTGATTGTGCTGATTTGTAAAAAGCTAAAACTAATTCTAACGCACGTTTTCCATCTTCCCCCGTCACAGCAGGATCATGATTTTTTTCTATGGCATGTATCATTTCTTCTATAATTCTTTGATGGCCTGGAATTCCCCACGGATCTCTTTCAACTCGATTAATAATTTCTTCAATCTGATAATCATTTAAACCTTCTACCTCTAATTTTTCGAAATAAAGCGCATTTGATCCACCGATTTTAATCGTGCCTTTTTCTCCAAATATTGTTAGAGATTCTTCGAAATTTTTAGGATAGACAGTTACCGAAGCTTGTACATTTGCTAACGCCCCACTTTCAAAGCGAATGACTCCTGTTGATACATCTTCTGCTTCAATATCTCTTAATCTAGTCGCATCCATGCTAAAAATTTCATTCGGTTTGCCCATAAACCAAAGAAGTAAATCTAGATTATGAATAGCTTGATTCATTAATACTCCACCATCATGTACCTTGGTACCACGCCATGGAGCTTGGTCGTAATATTCCTGACCTCTATTCCAATTTACTAAACAATTTATATGGCTAATTTTCCCTAACATTTTTTGATCAAGAATTTTTTTAGCTTCTTGAACTACTGTTCTGAACCTGTTTGGATGTACAATAGTTAACTTAACACCATTTATTTTTGCAGCATTAATAATTCGATTTGTTTCATCAAGAGTCATAGCAATTGGCTTTTCTAAAACTATATGTTTCTTAGCTGCTGCTACTTCTTCAGTAATTGCAGCATGTAACCCGCTAGGTGTACAAATACATACAATATCTATTAAGGAGTCCTTTAGCATTTCAACAGAATCAGTATATGGTGTAGCTCCGTAGGACTCTATATAATAGTCCATTGTTCCAGGAATTCGATCACAAACAGCAATTAAGTTTGCGCCTGAAATATTCGATATGGCCAACGCATGTTTTTTCGCAATAAATCCGCAACCAATAATAGCAAAGTTCATTTTATTTCACCTATTCTCTAATTTTTGTATTCAATAATTTCAGTAAGTTGACCTGCTAATTTATTGAAATTGTAGTTTTGAGCTGCATTTAAAGAATTTCTACAGTATTCCCCGTATTGACTCCTAGGCATCTCGTAAAAATTTTGGATACCTTTTGCTAATTCTTCGGAGGAGGCATCATCTATTGTTATCCCACATTCATACCTCTTAATTAGGTCATACCCAAATTCACAATCAGAAATAGTAGGTTTTCCGCTCGCGAAATACTCAAACATTTTATTTAAACTCGCCCCATATCTACTCACCGAATTTTTAGTGAAATGTAGGACATTAAGATCTGCTTGACTTAATATATATGGAACATATTTTTTTTCTACATAGCCTTTAAATTTTACATTTAAAATATTATGTTTCTTACAATATTCTTCTAGGTAAGCTTTATCCTCACCTTGTCCATATATTAAAAACATTATTTCTTGCGAATATTTTTTTTGTAAATACTCTGCACTTTCTACAATACTTTTAACGTTATTCACCATTCGAATAGAACCTGTGTAAATCACTTTAAAAGTTCCTTTATTATTCAAATCTTGATCTTTTAATGTATATTTCATTAAATTATCATTGAATTTTTCAATATCGACGCCATTATTTACATGGAACACTTTTCTGAGATCTATTGTCCCCCCAGAATCTTTATCCCAACCTTGCTCTTTGATGTAATCTCTTCCACCTTCCATGGTGAAAATCAATTTATCAGCTCTTTTATACAACCACTTTTCCCCACGATATAATATTTTCATAATCAAATTTTTACGACTTAAAAGTTTATAAGCGACGAATGTTTCTGGCCATAAATCTCTGACTTCACAAATACAAGGTATTTTATATTTTTTTGAAATTTTTTGACCAGCTAATAAAGCTAATGGATGAGCACTTGATGCAATAATTGTATCTGGATTTCCTATTTCCTTCAAAATCATTTTGGAAACTTTAAATATATTAAAGTAATAATCCAAAAAATTTTTCACTCTTTTTATCCCATTACTTTTGTAGCTCGAAGTTCTGATAAAAATAAATCGGACACCGTCATAAATTTCTATTTTATACAATGAGCTATCATTTATAATATTCTCACTCGCATAATGAAGATAAGATGATGAAAAAATAGTACAATCGTATCCTTTATTATTTAAATTTCTTGCAAAATCAAAAGATCTTGTTAAACCGGGACGATCCGGTGGAGTAGCATAATGATGAAAAAACCAGATATTCTTCATTTTTTTAAGCATTCATGTATTCCTTTCTTTTCTTTGTTGAATATCATATTTCTCAGAAATAAACTCCCCAAAATTCCATTTTCTATAAAATCGATTTTTAACTTTTACCCTCAGCTCGAGCAATGCTTTCCTCGAAACTTAAATTAGTGTATTGAAAACCATCTATTTTACAATCTTCATTTTTATAAATAATGCTGCCAAACATTTTCCTTGTAACACCAAACTGGTTACCAAATAACTTCACAAAAAAAGACAGCAGATTGGAATTAACAATTTTTTTATCATTGCTCTTTGCGATTTCATTAACCATCTCTAAAGTATTAATATCATTTGGATTTTTAACTAAGAACAATCCAGAAGTCCGATTCATAATTAAGTGATTTACTAAATCAGATAAATGATCCACAAAAATTAAACTTCTCTTATTATTTATTTTAGGGAATAAAGGTACTTTTTTGGACAACTTACTAAGAGCACTATAATTTCCAGGACAACCATATCCATAAATCATGGGAATTCTTAATATAGAAACATGAAAATCATCCGATTGAAGTACATTTATCTTTTGTTCCGCTTCCAACTTACTTTTACCATAATAAGAAGTAGGATTCTCTTTGGTTTCTTTAGAAATAATCGTATCTTCACCAATTCTTCCAATAAGCCCATAAACAGCTATCGTACTCAAAAAAACAAAAGACTTAACTCCTTCTAATTTCGCTTTCTCTGCTAAATCAAAAGTTAAATCTCTATTTACTTTGTAATATAAAGATTCGTTTTCTGATTTTTCTTTTTGATGAACAATAGCAGCCACATGATAAATAGCATCATAGCTTGAGAAATCTTTCATCTTCCATCCATCATTACGAACAGAAAGAAAATCAACTTCCCAATCCATTTCAAGATCTACTATCCTCTTTTCAAACTGTCGGCCAGCATAACTATTTTCTCCTGTTACTAAAACGCGCATAGCTCTACACCTCTTATTTTCCCTCTTTAACCCCATCACTCTTCAAAACACTCGCAACAGTCCCAAAAAACACTTTAAAATCCAACACCGGACTCATCTTCTCAACATACTCCCCGTCAATCTTTGCCTTCACTTCAATAGCCAATTCATCTCGACCACTTATCTGCGCAAGCCCCGTCAACCCTGGCAATATGTCATTAGCTCTGTACTTATCCCGCTCTGCAATCAGATCATACTGATTCCATAACGCAGGACGAGGACCAATAATACTCATTTCCCCTTTTAAGATATTAAACAATTGAGGCAGTTCATCAAGACTCGTCTTACGTAAAAACTTCCCTGTTTTTGTGATAAAAAAATCAGGATCTTCTAACAGATGCGTTGGCATATCATTTGGTGTATCAATTTTCATCGTTCTGAACTTTAAAATGTTAAAATGTTTTTTATCTTTCCCCACACGCTTTTGTTTAAAGAGAATGGGACCTGGTGAATCTATTTTTATCAAAATGCATAACAGCAGAAGAACAGGAGATAAACAAAGGACTATAAATAAAGATAACGCAAAATCTAGTATTCTTTTCGTGAATGAGAACATTAGGTTCTCCTTTCTATCTGCATTTTTCACTTTAACGATCAAGCCGTGCCCACTTCCACTTTCGGAGTCGCTACATTCTTCCGATTCGCCAAACCAACCAGCACGTCTTTTACCTCATCATTCCGCATCTCAGGCAACTTCTCCAACAAATAAGTCAGCTCACCCTCACTAACCGGATTCGCTTTCCCAATATAAATCTTCGGAAACACTTGCTCAGTCTGAATCTCATTATCATTTAACAATTCTTCAAACAGCTTCTCCCCAGGACGAATCCCAGAAAAGTTAATGCCAATCTCGCCTTCTGCGTAACCCGACAAGCGGATTAAGTTTTGTGCCAGATCTACAATCTTCACCGGCTCGCCCATATCCAAGACAAACACTTCGCCGCCTTCAGCGAGTGTCCCCGCTTGAATGACTAAACGCGACGCTTCTGGAATGGTCATGAAATAACGTGTCATGCGTGGATCGGTTACCGTAACCGGACCGCCTGCTGCGATTTGTTTTTTGAATAATGGAATGACCGAGCCACGGGAGCCGAGCACATTCCCAAAACGAACAGCCGCAAATTTTGTGTCGCTGCGTTTCGCTAAATTTTGAACAATCATTTCGGCAAAACGTTTCGTTGCGCCCATGACGTTTGGTGGGTTGACGGCTTTGTCGGTTGACACCATAACGAAATTACCAACACTGCTCATATGTGCTGCTTCTGCGACGTTTTTTGTGCCGTACACATTGTTTTTGACTGCTTCCATCGGATTGCTTTCCATCAGCGGGACGTGTTTATGTGCTGCTGCGTGGTACACCACGTCCGGTTTGTATGTATTCATAATGTCTAAAATGCGTTCGCGGTCTTGAACGTCCGCGATAATCGGAATGATTTCGGTGTCCGGTGCTACGGTTTGACGCAGCTCCATGTCGATCAAGTAAATCGAGTTTTCGCCGTGTCCGAGAAGCAGGAGTTTCTTTGGACCGAAACGCGCGATTTGACGCGAGATTTCAGAACCGATGGAACCACCGGCGCCTGTGACGAGAATGGTTTTACTCGTCAGTTGACTGGCAATTTTGTCCATATCCAACTTGACTTCATCGCGACCTAACAAGTCTTCAATTTTGACGTCTTGTATATCCGTCACTGATACTTTACCGGTCATGATGTCTTCAATGAGTGGAATGGTTTGTGTACGGACACCTGAGTCCATGCACGTTTGAATCAGCTCGGCTGTTTCTTGCTTGCCGAGTGACGGGATGGCGATAATGATGGTGTCAATTTTATTGTCCATTGCGATGTCAGCAATGTCTTTTGTATTGCCCACGACGCGGACACCGTAAATATCCAAGCCTTGCTTGTTTTTGTCGTCATCTACGTACAGGACCGGCAACAAGCCATTTTCCGGATTGGCGAGTAATTGACGGGACACTAAGCTGCCTGCTTTTCCGGCACCGACGATTAACGTCCGTTTCAAGTCTGACGTTTTTGGGTTCATCTTGTTGTCTCGAAACAAACGCCAAGACAAACGCGATCCACCGATCAACAACAAATGCAGCATCCACGTAATGAGTAAGGCACGGAACAACACATCGCCTCTGTAAACCAATTGGACGATTCCAATAACTACGATTGACCACGTAACCGCCTTGAAAATAGACGCCAATTCACCGATGGACGCGTATTCCCACACTTTTCGGTACAAGCCGTAGTACATCGCCAGCGCGTGATGCGCGACAAAAATCGTTAATGCACTCGCTAACAAGAAATGGTTTTGCAATACATGGTCATAAGGATACAGCACATAATAACCGACAAAAATAGAGAAAAAGACAATAATCGAGTCAACGATGAGTAATAACGAAACGCGGTTTTTCAGTGACATGAGGGTCATTCCTTTCAAAATCCAGTACTTTCAACTTAACTGGGTAAAAATCTTCCCTCATTCTAACACACGATTAAATGGAAATGAAAGGATTTTTCAAACAAAATAATACTTTTTTGCTATTTATTAAGTAAATAGTTTCCACCATTTACCTTTAGAGATGTCTTCAGGCTCTAATACATGGAAATGTTCATCCAACAAGATGCGTTCGTTGTTCTCTAGGAAAATATCCACCATGTCGTGCTGTTGTTTTTTCTCCAAATAATCGAGGCCTTCGTTAAAGAGGAATGGCCGTTTGTCCAAGCTGTGGACATCAGAGCCGTAAACGTGGATCAAATTGGCATCGATCAAGCTCATCGCCGTGCGTTGAATGGCTTTCCCGAAGCTGCCTGCAACAGAACCCGCCGTCACTTGTGCCATCGCACCGTGAAGCAAGAGCTTTTTCAAGCGCTCTGGTTTTTCGATAATGCCTTGGTTACGCTCGGCATGCGCAATAATCGGTACGTAGTTTTTCATGATTAACTGTTGAATAATGGGCACGGTATACGCCGGAATACCAGAAGACGGCAGTTCTAACAATACGTAACGTGACCCCGCGAGTGTTAAGGCTTCTTTTGCAGCTAGTTTTTCAGGCAGTTTTTCACCTAAACGGCATTCTTGTCCGCTGTAAATCGTAATCGGCAATTGCTGTTCGGCAATCCAGCTATTGACCCCTTCTAATTGCTTGTTTAAAGCCGCGAGATTGGTCGTAAAATTTGGATGAAAAGCATGCGGCGTTGCAATAATGCCGGTAAGTTGCTCTTCTACCGCTTTTTCCAGCAGTCGCTTTGTTTGTTCCATTGTCTCTGCTCCATCATCAAGTCCAGGCAGAATATGGGCGTGCGTGTCGATCATTGGTGTTTCCTCCTTTAGTGCTTTAAAAAAAGTAAAAAGGGAGTCCTTTTTACTCTTTCGTACCATAGTATTGGTAATAATAATTGTCTTTTGGCAGCGCGAAGTTGTTCAATACGGCACCAATCAATCGACTATTCGAAGATTCAATTGCTTCTTTGGCTTTGACCGCCATGTCTTTTTCGGTATTGCCTGAACTGACGACAAGAATCGTCCCTTCACATTTGTTCGCCAAAATTTGTCCATCGGTTACGGACAACACAGGCGGTGCATCGAAAATGATCAAGTCGTATCGGTTTTTGAGTTGGTCGATTAAAGTAGTCATGGATCTTGACGCTAATAGTTCTGCTGGATTTGGAGGAATCGGACCACATGTCATCAAGTCGAGGTGTTCAACCGCTGTTGGACGAATCACTTCATCAATGGTGTTTTGACGCGTTAACACACTAGATAAACCAATTGTGTTCCCCATCCGGAATGTATAATGCGTCGTTGGTTTTCGCATATCACCGTCAACGATCAATACTTTTTTGCCTTCTTGTGCAAACACAACTGCTAAGTTGGCAGCCGTCGTTGATTTTCCTTCAGAAGGCGCTGCTGAGGTGATGACTAGTGTATGGACTTCTGCGTCTGGTGACGAAAAGTTGATGTTGGTACGCAATGTACGGAATTGCTCTGCTACGAAAGAGCGTGGTGTTGTAAATGCGATGAGTTTACGTGCAGTTTCCTGCAAGACCTTTTTCTTTCTTGCCATCGTCTATCCCGCCCTTCTTTTCGATGTTGTCGCTTGTTCTAGTTTTGCTTCTTCTTTAATCGGTGAAATCACTCCGAGCAACGGAACGCCCAGAATGTCTTCGATGTCTTGTTGATCTTTGATCGTCGTATCCAAATATTCCAGTAAGAATGCGATACCGACACCGAGCATCAAGCCAATGACAGCGGCAATTGCCATGTTGAGCATCGGGTTCGGTGCGACAGGTGACGGATTTTCTTTTAATACGGCTGGTGACAAAATTGACACGTTGTCAACGTTCATCAACTCTTTGATCTCGCCTTCAAACACTTTTGCCGTGGTGTTGGCAATATCAACGGCCAGTGCCGGATCTTCGTCTTGTACGGTCACATTGACGACTTGCGAATTTTCAGCCGTTGCCACAGTAATTTTACTGTTTAATGCTTCGACGGACATATCAAGACCAAGCTGACTAGATACTTCGTCTAGAATCGCTGGGCTTTTGATAATAACGGAATATGTATTGATCAATTGAAGGTCTGTTTGGATGTTTTGGTTGGTCAGTTGGGAAGCTTCCGTCGCTTCTTGGTTGACCAAGATTTGTGTGGAAGTCTCATACATCGGAGTTAACACTAGGAACGATACAACCCCTGCGATCGTAATGGCTAAAATGGTTAACAATGCTATTAATCCAGCCCGTTTTTTTAGTGTTTTAAACAGGTCTTGTAAGCTAATGGTTTCTTCCATGTCGTAATTATCTCCTTTAAATTTCAAATTCTTATCATAATTGTTCAATAAACAACATAAAATAGTATAACATAGGAGAGTGTAGAAAGAACTTCCAATTTCAAAAAGTTTAATAGGCTATTAGAATGATTTATGCTATGTTAATTGATACGTATTGGTGCTTTTTGAAAGGAGTATTTAGATGAACTTGTATAAAATTGGAGCTGTGTTAGCTGTTATTATTTGTGTGATTGCGCTAGTTTTTAGCTACTTCACGTGGCAAGACAAGCTAGATAATGTATTGGCTACGCCCGAAGTAGAAGAGACTGCGGCTGTAGATAAGAAGAAGGATAACAAGGTTGAGGAAGAAAATGTCGATTCTGTGAACGTGGACGGTTTGACTGCCAACATGGACGAACAATTGCAGGAAATTTTTGCTGACAGAAACGACCAAGGGGATGGCTTGAAATTCCTTATCGCTGGTTCTGCAGCGCTGGAGTCTGGTGAGCCGGGTTACGCGGAGCGACTGACTGTTTCGTTAGAAGACGCGTACGGGGAATTTATCGATGTGGCGGTTACTTCTATGGAAGGAACTTCTGAATCGCTTGCAGCAGTGGATCTTTCGGCAGGTTATGACGTCGTACTTCTTGAGCCGATGACGTTGATGAACAACGACCGCATCGCGATTGAACAAGAACGCGAACACATTCGAGCGTTTGACGCGAGACTTACGAATGAGGTAGCAGACGCCGCTATCGTACTCCACCCTGCTCAACCAATTTTTGGTGCGGGTTATTATTTGGCGCAGATTACAGCGTTAAGTGAATTTGCTGGAACGAATGGCTATACGTATATTGATCACTGGTCTGCATGGCCAGATACGGACGATATCGGTCTGAAAGACTATTTGACGCAAGACGGGTTACCCAATGACAAAGGCGCTGCATTATGGGCACAAGAACTGGAAGCGTATTTTATCGCTAACTAAAGGAGATTCGTTTGATGGGCAGAAGAGAACAGAAAAACAAGAAGAAAAAATGGCCATGGGTATTCGGCATACTCAGTGTCATTGTAATCGGTCTCGGCATTTATTTGTTTACGGTTTATACGAGTTTTACGAACACCTTAGAAGAAATTCATGAACCGATCGAACGCGAAGCATCCGACAAACGCACGACGGACCAAGAAGTTGTGCTGAGTGACAAAGATCCGTTTTCGGTGTTGCTGCTCGGTGTTGATGAACGCGAAGATGATCGTGGACGCTCGGATACGATGGTGGTTATGACCATCAACCCCGCAGACCAATCGACGAAAATGGTCTCGATTCCGCGTGATACGTATACCGAGATTATTGGACGCGGCACGACCGATAAGATTAACCACGCCTATGCGTTTGGTGGCATTGAAATGTCGATGGCGACGGTTGAGAACTTGTTGGATATTCCGATTGACTATGTGATGCAAGTGAACATGGAAGGTTTCCAAGATATTGTCGATGCGGTTGGCGGTGTGGAAGTGAACAACACGTTAGCGTTCGATGAGTTTGCTAAAGGGACGATTGCGCTTGATGGCGAAGAGGCTTTGGAGTATGTACGCATGCGTAAGCAGGATCCTGAAGGTGATTTTGGTCGTCAGAATCGTCAGAAGCAAGTGATTCAAGGGATTATGAAAAAAGGGGCTTCGGTGAATAGCTTGTTGAATTACCAGGATATTTTCACGGCGCTTGGTGATAATGTGCGGACGAATATGACGTTTGATGAGATGATGGATGTGCAGTCGAATTACCGCGATGCGATCGGTACGGTTGATCAGTTGATGGTGGAGGATGGCACGGGCGAGACGATTAATGGGATTTGGTATTATGTTATGGATGATGCGGAGCTTGCGGAGATTCAGTCGACGTTGAAGACGCATTTGAATATGTAAGGTTGGTGAGCGTGGTCCTGTTGTGGGATTGCGCTTTTTTTGTTGTTGGGGGTTGTGGAAGGGATTGTTGGTGGAGTTTTCGAGGGGTTCTGGTGTCGCCTTCGGGCGCTTTGGGCTTGGCTCCTGCAATAAGCCAAGAAGTACACTTGTCTTATTGCTTCGCCTAGCCCCTGTCGCGCCTCGGCTGGTGGTGTGGGGGATTTCAACGAAGATACTTTTTTTGTGGGGGTAGTGGGTGTGGGTTCTGGTGTCGCTTGACGGCGGTGGTGCACGCGCCGGCGCTTTTTTTTGTGGGTTTTGGGATTGTTGGTGGAGTTTTCGAGGGGTTCCGGTGTCGCCTTCGGGCGCTTTGGGCTTGGCTCTCGCATTAAGCCGAGAAGTACACTCGTCTTATTGCTTCGCCTAGCCCCTGTCGCGCCTCGACTGGTGTTGTGGGGGATTTCAACGAAGATACTTTTTTTGTGAGGGTAGTGGGTGTGGGTTCTGGTGTCGCTTGGCGGCGGTGGTGCACGCGCCGGCGCTTTTTTTGTGGGTTTTGGGATTGTTGGTGGAGTTTTCGAGGGGTTCTATTAGTCGCCTTCGGACGCTTGGGCTTGGCTCTTGCAATAAGCCGAGAAGTGCACTCGTCTTATTGCTTCGCCTAGCCCCTGTCGCGCCTCGGCTGGTGGTGTGGGGGATTTCAACGAAGATACTTTTTTGGTGGGGGTAGTGGGTGTGGATTCTGGACTCGCTTGGCGGCGGTGGTGCACGCGCCGGCGCTTTTTTTTGGTGGAATTCGGGATTGTTAGTGAAGTTTTTGAGAGGTTCTATTAATCGCCTTCGGACGCTTGGGCATGGCTGGTGTTGGGGAGACTTAGCGAACTTACTTTGTTTGGGTTATGTAGTGGGTGTGGGTTCTGGATTCGCTTGGCGGCGGTGGTGCACGCGCCGACGCTTGGTTTGAAAAGTGAGGTGGCGGGTTATATCCGGGTGTTTGCTATTCTTATCTATTCTTTTTACTTTTATACACGACTTTCACGAAAATGTTGCCTTCTCCTCTTCGAGAGTGCTATTTTTTTGCTTGCTTGGGGCTAGACAAAAATGTTCTTCAATTTGAGTCCGACCCAGAGACGTGTTCCCAAGCCAAGGTTCTGCACAACACTTTCAAAAAAGAGTGCTTGTAGTTTTTGTGGGGTTCTAGATGTCGCCTACAATCGCTTTGGGTAGAGCAAAGACGGTTGCTGTTTCTATCCGTGTTTCCTGTTCTTAAACCCCGGTGTTTGCTATTCCTACCTATTTTTTTTACTTTTATACACGACTTTCACGAAAAATGTTGCCTTCTCCCTTCCAACACAAAACCCCGCTCTTGAAATGCAAGAGCGGGGTTTTGGATTATTTTATTGGGTGATCTGAAGTTTCGATAAGATCGTCGGTTTTTTCAAATTCACCGAACTTGAGTTTTTTTAAATCGTAGTGTTGCACAAAATGGATGAAGGCTTGACGCGGTATGCCTAGTTGTTTGGCGCTTACCGATGGCCCTAGATCTTCATGGATGTAAAGGTCTTTAATGACTTCTACCAATGCTTTGTTGTGACGTTTTTCTATTTTTTCTTTATAAGACTCGTATTCCCCCATAAGTCCTTCAGCTCACTTTCTGATTTTTTTATAGGCCCTATGAACTTCTCTCTCTCTAATATTCCCATTATAGTAGTTTTGTATAGATATTACTAGTCAAAATGACGCATTAACTATTGCGACATTTTGATAAACACGTTATATGCAGCTACAACTATACACTTTTTTAATTTACCAATCGAAATACCTATTTTTTGTTAATGTAACCGGAAGGCGTATTTCTCCACTTCTGCTTCTTTGATGAATTTTTCCATGACGTGATTGCTTTCAAATTCGTTGGCTTTGGCACGGTCATGCTTTGAAACTTTGTGATACCGCGTTTCACTCGACAGCAATTGTTCGATTTGCGCTTGAACGCTATACAGTTCGCTGTCTGCTGAGAACGATTCGCCACTTTCGTATGGTGGCAGTTGGTGCAGAAAGCCTTCTGTTAATCCCAACTGGTCGTTGATCTTGGCGGTGATTCCCGGAATGCCGCAACCTGCTGCTTCGATTAACGGAACGCCCATCCCGACAAAGCAAAACGTGTTCGGCAACCCGCGCCTTTTGTCATCGCAAGTAAACTTGCCGTGCATGAAAATGTGATCACGCGCTGCGGAGTTGTTGATTTTTTGGCGTAAGCTGTCTTGTCCTGGGCCGTCTCCGTAAATATGGTAGGTGAATTCTGGGTCGATTTGGATGAGCTTTTCCATAATATCAATCATGTAGTAATTATAAGTGCGAAATTCAGCAAGCTGACCGAAGGAAATGATGCGACGCGAATGGAAGTTGCCTAATGTTTTCGTCGGTGCACAAAAATCCAGAGGCAATGGGAAAATGGCGTTTTCCAACGGTTCGCCAATTACTTGTTCGGTTTTTTCTTTAACAGACGGATTCATAAACAGCAGTTTTTGATAGTAGTTGGGATCGATTAGTTTGAGTGTTTTGACCGTTCCGTGCAGTCCTTTTTGTGCGTAACTGTTCGGATTGTAAACACCCGACATGCGCTTACTCGCCGGTAACAGATACGATAACAAAAACGACATCGGCCCAAACGAATACACCAAATCGAATTTCTGTTCTAATCGCCTGCTCAGCATTTTTGTGACGAGCCATAAGTTCACCGACGGATTACTTGCGTCTTCATCGACAACAATTGTAACGCCTTCAATCGATTCGAGTTCGCGTAGCAAAGGACCGCCGTTACTAAACAGAAACAACGTCACTTTGTAGCCGTTCGTACTGAGCCATTTGACCATACGAACAACAAGCATTTCTACCCCACCAGGCTTCATGTTTTTATGAATCAGTGCAATCGATTTGATGGGACGCTTTGGTTTTTCAACATTAAACAAACGGGCATTACTGAATGTACTCATAACTTCACCTCATCTACTAGTCTGTTTCCTTTATTTATTGAAACCTTGATTGTTTCATTACTATGCCAATCAAAGCTTATGCATAAGTCCTGCCTGAATGGTGTCTTGTGCGCGGACCTTTCGAGCCGCATGTTAATGTGGTGATTCGAGAGAAAATACGCTGTTGGCTTGTCCATTCTCTTGGTTATTTCCCGGGAAATGATCCCCTTGCAACGAGGTAGTGCTCCAAGCAAGTCTTTTGTCTCCTACATGCGCATTTGAACCGATTTCATACCGCTCGCCAGCTTCTCCCAAACGAAAAACCGTGTCGATTGCTTCGCATAGATCATTAACTTGCAGTTTATGGGTCATTTCGTCTGAAGAGTCGAGCTTGCCCTCTAACGCTTGATGAAAGTAACCCGCAGTCAGTTTGTCGTCTTGCTGCATAGAACCGAAGATTTCAGGACTGGCAGTAGTGACACTATTCAAGCCGCATTGCTCATGGAACCGCTGGATCATTCTATCGGCTTTTTCTTTGCTTTCGCTATATAAAGTCTCTTGTTTTGCATCCGTCAGTGATAAGTGAAGAAAACGAGATGCTGCGTACTTAGGGTCGGGCTGATGCGCATCTAGCATCCAAGCATTTTGCGCGGCATACAATAGGTTCATCGTTCCCAAAACATTGGTTTGTTCATACAGCCGAATTTCACCAACACAGTCCATACTGCGCGTTTCTGCTGCGAAATGGAGAATATCCGTTATGTCGTAAAGCTCAAACAAATGATTGATGGCATACGCATTGCGAATATCCACACGGCGAAATGCATAGCGCGCCGCTTGTTTTGAGAGAGTTTCTAAGCAGCCAGCTTCTGTATTGTAGTCAATATTAATGATTTGATAGTCTGGGTATTTATCTAAATAATACTGGATGATATGGGAGCCGATAAATCCGTGGCCACCTGTAATAAGTATGGTCTTAGTATTCACTGCCCTCCACCTTTCTTGCTGGATTACTGAAATCTGGAGTCACCTAAGCAATTAAACCTAGCGCCCCCTTCTTTCGCACCAGTTATACTTCCAATGTTATGACATCCGTGTTAAAAGTAGGTTAAAAGATATTATTTTCTAAATATTTAATCATTATACAATGTAATTAGATACTTTGCATCATTAAACGAAAAAATAATTAGTCTATAGGTGTATTTCTATTTTAATTAGTCAGGAATATTTATTAAAATGGAATTTATTTGATGTATTTTACCTTTAAAAGGATATCATTTAGTACAACGTATTAATATTCGGTTCTTATGGACTATCTTTAAAGTAGAGGATTTGTTGAAGAGAATGTATTTTCGTCTGTTGAGTGGTCAAAAAAGTATTATTGCTATTCGTTAAAAGTATCATATACGGAAAGCGCCTCATTGCCCACGATGTCCGAATGCGATGTTTAGTACCCTACAAAAACTATATGTACTCTTTTTTGAAAGTGTTGTGCAGAACCTTGGCTTGGGAGCACGTCCCTGTGTCGGCCACAAAATTCACGATAAAAGCGCCGGCGCGTGCACCACCGCCGCCAAGCGATTCCAGAACCCCACACCCACTATCACACCCAAACAAAGTAAGTTCGCTAAGTCTCCCCCAACGCCAGCTGAGGCGCGCCAAGGGCTAGGCGAAGCACGAAGACGAGTGTACTTCTCGGCTTTGTGCGAAAGCCATGCCCAAAGCGCTCGAAGGCGACTTCTAAAACCCCACAAAAACTACAAGCACTCTTTTTTGAAAGAGTTGTGCAGAACCTTGGGAGCACGTCCCTACTATATGAAATAGATAGATAACGGCGCAAAGAACCATTGTTTTCTGGGTATACAAGAAGTACCAATCACAGAACTTCCGAAATACCCACCCACCCAAAAGGAGCTGAAAACAATGGTTCTGTCTACATTTAACCATATTCAGGGGAACAACGGAAGTCATTGGAACCGCTTGATGAGAGGGGCAAATGCCGAAAAGATTTGTATTGTGGCGATTGATGCCGCCAAGTTTGTGAACGCCGCGATGATCTGCAATGTATACGGGGATATCCTCGTCAAACCGTTTGAATTCAATGCCGCCTCTGCC